>DASRIN010000168.1:0-3131 GCA_035649975.1 Gemmatimonadales bacterium | reverse complement strand
CGGCTCCTTTGTGGCCCTGGCCAGCCTCGGAGCCGGTTTCGCGTCGTGTGCCCGGAATCCTGCTACCGGCAAGAGCGAGATATCCCTGGTGTCGGAGTCGCAGGAGATCCAGATGGGGAAGCAATACGAGCAGCAGATCGTCCAAACGATGGGAGTATACGACAATCAGCAGGTGCAGGACTACGTGAGCAAACTCGGCCTGGCAATCGCCGCGAAATCGGAGCGCCCCAACTTGCCCTGGGCTTTCCACGTGATGGATGATCCGACCGTGAACGCCTTTGCCCTACCCGGTGGGTTCATCTTCGTCACCCGCGGCATCCTGACCCACATGAACAACGAAGCGGAGCTGGTCGGGGTCCTGGGCCATGAGATCGGGCACGTAACTGCCCGGCACTCGGTGCAGCAGATGACCCGGGAGCAGCTGGCCCAGATCGGGCTCGGAGTGGGGAGCATCATCTCGTCCGACATCGCCAAGTACGCCGGGCTCGCGAGTCAGGGACTGGGGGTGCTGTTTCTGAAATACGGTCGTGACGCCGAGAGCCAGTCCGACCAGCTCGGCTTCAAGTACATGGTGAGGGATGGCTACGATCCACGGTCCATGGCCAGCATGTTTGAGACCCTGGAGCGGGTCAGCAAGCTGGAGGGCGCCGGCGACATCCCCGAATGGCAATCCACTCACCCGAACCCCGGTAATCGGGTCCAGGCCACTCTCAAGCGTCTCGACACGCTCTCGGTCCCGAAAGAGCAGCTCAAGAAGGGTCGGGAAGAATACCTGCCGATTATCGCCGGGATGACCTATGGCGAGGACCCCAGACAAGGCTACATCGACGGGAACACTTTCTATCATCCCGGACTCAAGTTTCAGCTGGAGCTTCCGGCCGGCTGGAAGGCGAAGAACTCTCCCGAGGCGCTCGTCGCCATCAGCCCGGAGCAGGATGCGATGCTACAGCTCACCGCCCCCGGGAAGGGCTCCCCGGACGAGGCCGCCAAACAGTTCCTCGGCCAGGAGGGGATCAAGGGCAGTCAGCCATCGAGTGCGCCAATCAACGGCCTGCCGGCCGTCTCCAGCTACTTCGAGACCCAAACTGAACAAGGCCCCATTCAGGGTCTGGTCACCTTTGTCAAATACGGGGAGTTGACCTATCAGCTGCTCGGGTACACTCCCGGCGGCAAACTGCAGGCCCGTGACGAGACCTTCAAGCGCACCATGAACAGCTTTTCTGAGCTGACTGATAAAGCGCGGCTCGACGTGGAGCCATACAAAGTGGAATTGGTGAAACTGGACCGGGACATGTCGATGGAGGAGTTCAACCAGAAATATCCGTCCACCATACCAGTGGAGCGTCTGGCGGTGGTAAACGGGCTCGACGCCCCGCCGGATCGGATCCCGGCCGGCACCACGGTCAAGCGCGTCGTCGGTGGAAAGGGAGCGCAGCCGCTGCGGCAAGCGGCTCCAGCAGATTCGGCGGCCGGCTAGCGAGTACGGCGGTTCTACACCCCGGCAAAGGGCGCTCCGGAGACTTGATCGAAGGTGCGAATGACTGGATGCGGGCCGGGAGAGTTCGGCAACCCTGGCCCGCGGACGCACAGGGCGGTCTGCATCCCCGCCGTCCGGGCGGCATCGAGCTCGGCCGCGATATCGGACAGGAATAGGATTTGGGCTGGTGAGCGCTGGAGCACCTGGGCGATGCGGCCATAGCTCTCGGGCGCGGTCTTGGGTCCGGTCGTGGTATCGAAATAGTTACGGATAAAGCGTGTCAGGTCGCCGGCGGCCGTGCTCTGGAACAGGGACCGCTGCGCCTGGACGCTGCCCGAGGAGAAGATGGCGATCTGGATTCCCTGCCGCACCCAGCGCTCCAGGGCGGGCGCAACATCGGGATAGACCTCGCCCCGCAGCTCGCCAACCCGGTATCCCTCGTCCCAGATCTTGCCTTGCAGAGACTTGAGTCCGGTGGACTTCCGGTCCCGATCCATCAGCCAGTGCACGTAGGCGGTGACCGCGCTGGGATCTTCGCTCCAGGGTGGAGGAGTCGAATGAGCTGCTTCGGCCGAGTGCTCGGCCTCCAGCCGCGCGATATCGGCCCGAACCCCGGGGTCACTGCGATTGCGCTGGAGAAACTCACCCACCCGGGCACGGGCATATCCAAACAGCGTCTGGTGGACGAACTCGATGGGGGTAGTCGTGCCCTCGATGTCCAGCAGGACTGCGCCGACCTGGCTCAGGTCGACGCTGTCCGGAGCGGAATGTAGGTGGGGCCGAGGCAGAGCGGCTGGTATCCTCGGTCGGTACCACTGTTAGTGTAGTGCGGGGTCCAGCCCGACTTGTCCTGGAAGAGCCGAATTGCCCTGATGTCCCGGTCGCCGCAGAGGTCGAACCAGTGCCAGGTACCTCGGGGTACCCGGATCAGGTCTCCCGACTCCACTTCAATAGCGATAACCGGCCCAGCGTCCTGGGGATGGACGTGGAACAGCCCCCGGCCCCGAACTATGTAGCGGACCTCGTCCTCGTCGTGCCAGTGCTCGGTCCTGAATTTGTCCAGCATGGCCTCGAGGTTGGGTGTCTGGGCAGTCACGTCGATCACGTCGGCGGTGACATAGCCGCCCTGTGCCTTGAGCTGCTCTATTTCCGGGGCATACGCGGCGAGCACCTCGTCGGCGGTTGCCTCGGCGGGGACCCGCTCGGCGTTGGGCCAGCGCTCGTAATCGATGCCCAGCTTCGCCAGGTAACTCGTCACTTCGTCCCGATCGGTCAGGGTGCGCTGTTCGTCGGGTATCCTCACACTTGCCATGTCGTCCCTCGCTTTCGTCCCAGCACTTCGAACAGAAACTCCAGAACTTCCAGGTGTCGATTTGCCTGCGCGAGATCCCGGCCCCAGGTGTAGAGCCCGTGCCGGCGGATCAGAAACCCATGCGCCTTCGGGTGCTCGGCCAGGAGCGCCTCGACCCGCGGTGCCGCGGCGGCCCAGTCCTGGGTGTTGTCGATTATAGGCAGCCACTCCCGGTGCTCGTGAGTAGCCACTCCCTCCAGACCTTTCAGCATTTCATAGCCTTCGATCGCCAGACCGCCTGCCGGGGCGGCATCCGAGAGAATCGTGCTCCAAATCGAATGGGTATGCAAGACCGCCCCGGCT
>DASRIN010000167.1:0-2788 GCA_035649975.1 Gemmatimonadales bacterium | reverse complement strand
GGCCACCCTGGTAATGTCCTGTTCCAGCCGGTAAAGATCGCCGCCCAGCTCGTGGCTGAGCCTCTGGAACAGGGCCCGGTCGATTCTTATCCCCTCCCATTCCATGTCCACCAGAACCTGAAGCAGCGGGAGCTCGATATCCCGGAGCAAGGGCTCCAGGGACATCTCCTGCAGCATCGGGGCAAAGAACTGGTGCAGCGAAAGCACGGTGGCGCCCTCACTGCCGCAGTAGTTTGCCGCCAGGGGGACCGCCACCTCGGCGAACGGAATCTCGGATTTGCCTTTGCCGGCTAGCTCCTGATAGGTCTGTAGCGTCCGCCCCAGGTGCTCGAGACAGAGAGTATCGAGGGTGTGGGACCGTCTGCCCGGGTCGAGCACAAAGCTGGCCAGCATGGTATCGAAGCTGACGCCGGCCAGCTCAACCCCGGCGCCACGCAGCACCTGCCAGTCGTACTTGATGTCGTGTCCGGCCTTGGGAATGTCGGGATCGGTTAGCAGGGTGGCTACCGGGCGCAAGGCCAAGTCGGTAAGGGGAGGAAGGTTGCGGACCGGCTCCATGGCCGCGAGCTCGCCGCCGGCCGGCTGGTGGTCGAACGGGAGATACCAGACTTCTTCCGGTCCGGCGGCCAGGGACAGGCCTACCAGCTTCGCATCACGCGCATCCAGTCCATTGGCTTCCACATCGACCGCCACTAACGGGGCCTGGCGGAGACGCTCGACCAACCCCGGCAAGTCGTCGGGATCGTCGACCACGGTTACCGTGGTAGCGGGCGTGGGGGAAAGCTCGGACAGGCTGAGCCATGAGTCGGCTGAAAAATCCAGCTCGGAATCGCCGTTGTCCGGAGTCGCGGCCGGCTGGGGTGGGAATGGCAGCTCGGCCAGCGGGCCGGAATCGCTCAGCCGTCGCACCAGGGAGTAGAACTCCAGCTCAGTCAGGAGCCGGATGACGGCATCCTTGTCTGCCTCCCGAGGCACCAGGTCGCGGATGTCGAGATCGAGTGGAACGTCCCGCTTGATGGTGACCAGCTCACGGGAGAGGCGGGCGTTCTCGGCCTGGGCCAGCAGAGCCTCCCGAGGCCGCTTCGCTGTCACCTCGTTCGCCCGCGCCAGCATGGTCTCCAGATCGCCGAACTCCGCCAGCAGCTTCTGGGCTCCTTTTTCGCCGATGCCTCTGACACCGGGGATATTGTCCGAGGAGTCGCCCACCAGCGCCAGGAAATCCACCACCTGGCGGGGAGGGACCCCCAGGCGGTCGGCGGCATTGGACTCGTCGACCCATACCTCGTCCACCGCCGCCGGTCCACCCCGGCCGGGATTGAGCAGTGCAATGCCCGGCCCCACCAGCTGATAAAAATCCTTGTCGCCGGACACGATGACCGCCTGGAGCCCGCGCTCGGCCGCGGTCTGGGCCAGCGTGCCAATGACGTCGTCGGCTTCGTAGCCACGGATGGCGATCACTGGAATGCCGAACGCCTCCAGCAGGTCACAAATCCGCTGGACCGACCGGTTGAAGTCGGCCTGGAGCTCCTGATCCAGCTTGTCCCGGGTGGATTTGTAGTCGGCGTAGCGCTCCTCTCGAAAGGAAGTGCCAGCGTCGTTGATCCAGGCCACGTAGTCCGGCCGATACCTCTCCCGGAGCCGGAGCAGAAAGTTGACCACTCCCAAGGCCGCAGAGGTGTTTTCGCCCTTGGCGGTTCGCAGCGGGCGCGCGATCATCGCATAAAAGGCCCGATAGATCAGCGCATACCCGTCGATCAGGAAGAGTTGTGGTGGATTGTGATTGGGGGGCATGGGGGAAAGATAAGACGATCAGTCCTGCCGCCTCAGCCGGTTTCGCGTGCGCTCGAATTCGGCCCGCGACCCCGGCGTCAGCCGCAGGCGGCCGAAGCCGGTCTCATCCTGGAAGAAGAGGGCAAGCCGGAGGTTGAGATAGCTCCAGCGGACCACCCGGCCGGCCTGTCCGGGGGTGGTCTCGATGCTCTCGTCCGGTGGGCCCAGCGTGATGAACACCTCGCCCCGGTCGGTTCGCCAGCCCGGCACTCCTTCATCGGTGAACCGGGAATTGGCCGAGCTGATCCGCGCGAAATACTGATTGAGAGCTTCGTTTTCCGGCGTGATCCTGTTGGGATCGGTCTCGGTATAGAACTCACGCCAGAGCCGGGAGCGGTCGGAGGGGCTGGCCTTCCTCATGTCGTTGACCCGGGCATCCTGCCCAAAGTACTGCAGGAGATCGAGCATCTCATCGAAATTGGTGATGACCCAGGCCTGGGAGAACGACACCAGCGCGGACACGGTACGCTGGGCCGGCCGGTAGCCGAGCACCAGCTTGAGCTCTCCCAGAGAAATGCTGTCGGGAGCGAGCCGGATCACCTGGCTCTCGACCGCGCGTCCTCCCCGGAAGCGGAGCGAGTCGTCATAGATGATCTCCTGCTGCTCGTCGGAAACCTGGAAGGGAACGGTGACCGGGCCCGCGAAATCGTAGCCTTCGACGTACGCCAATAGGGTGTCGGCTCCATAGCCCACCGCGCCCCGGGGATTCAGGACCACGGAAAGCGGCTCGCTGCGGCTGCCGCGCCCGGTGGCCTGATACACGAGCATGGGGGCGGAGGTCGAGCCCGGCACAAAGGACGGCGCAGTGTATCTCCCCTGGGCCCGGCTTTCGGCAGTGGAGCTCGCGTCACGCACGGTGACGTTCACATTGTAGGTGCCTGAGGTCAGCCGGAGGATCTGTTGAAAGAGAATGCTTTCGTCGGCCCGCAGAGTCTCCTGGAAGGTGGGCACGCGGACA
>DASRIN010000166.1:0-3230 GCA_035649975.1 Gemmatimonadales bacterium | reverse complement strand
GAGCCAGTGGCCGGCGATCGCCGGATCGCTGGTTCCGGCGAGCCGCTGGTGCAGGGCGACCAACGCTGGGAGCAGCGGGGGGTACTGGACCGCCTGGATCGCGCTGGGCTCACTCAGAATCCGATACCCCCGGCCCTCGGCCAACGAGGTGCCGAGCACGTAGTACACGCCGGCGTCGTAGCGGAGGTCCAGCGGGCCCCGGAGGCGCGGGAGCCAGAGCGCGACCGAAAGCGCGAGGAGAATCGCCAGGTATGCCCGGTCTCCTCGTGCCATTGGACTAATGCTCCCGCCTCTGCATCGACATGGCGGAGATGAACAGAGACGAGAAGAGCGTGCTGGCCCCGATGATAAAGAGCGTAGCTCCGAGGGACGCCCACTCCGGGCGAGGCAGCGGCAGCATCGCCGCGCGGAGCCATTCGATGACCACTCCCGCCAGTACTCCGCCTCCCAGGAGGAGAAGCGCTCCGCCCAGCAGCAACCCCGTTTCCAGGGTGAACCGGCGATAAAACCGCTCGAGGGCGCGGTTGTGCCGGTCGAAACGGCGAGTCCAGGAATAGGTCTTGGTGTGGAGGCCCAGGCTCAAAATCTGAAAGCCCACCACGCTGAGGATCGTCGCGAACACTCCGGTTACCCCGGCCGCGGGACGTCCATCCCAGCGCACCAGCCCCAGCAGCACCGCCAGGTGGATGGAGAGGCCAAGCACCAGGAGCAGCGAGCCGGGCAGCAGGAACAGCTTGTTCGGCGAGTAGAGCAACATCATCCTCAGGCTCCGCCATCCATCCCGGAAGGTGCGCAGCTTGGATTCACCCTTCCGGGGAGCGAGTTCGATGGGCAGCTCGGTGATCTTCAAACCGGCTAAGCCGGCGTTGATCGCCAGCTCGAGATTGAACTCCATGCCCGGGCTCAGGGGCCGAATCGTCTCATAGGCTCGGCGGCTGAATCCCCGAAACCCGCAGTACACGTCGGTGTATCGGGTGCCGAAGAGGCCGTTGAGCAGCGAGGTCAGCGCCGGGTTGCCGAAGATCCGGTGCAACGGAGTGATGTTGCGGTGGCCGCCGTTCAGGTAGCGGCTGCCGGTCACGAAGTCGTATCCCTGCCGGGTGAGCAGATCGACGAAGTTGGGGATGAGGGTAAAGTCGTAGGTGTCGTCCGCGTCGCCCATGATCAGGTACTGGCCGCGGGCGCTGGCGAATCCCTTCAGGTACGCATTGCCGTACCCGCGCATCGGCTGGTGGACCACCCGCGCTCCCATCCGCTCCGCAATGGGGACCGATTGATCGGTAGACCCATTGTCGCACACCACGATCTCGCCATCGATCCGCGCCTTGGCGAACGTGGCTTGAATCTTCTGAATGCAGTCCCCGATTGCCGCTTCCTCGTTCAGGCAGGGAAGCACAACCGAGACCAGCGGCTCCGGCATCGTGGCGGTCACCTGGGTCCTCGTCTGTGGTTGGGTAAATCCTTGGCAGAATAGGCCGCGAGCACGGGGGCCACGGCGCCGTCCATCCGAATCGCCCCCTGCTCCAGCCACACAGCCCGGGAGCAGAGCTGGCGTACCTGATCCAGCTCGTGAGAAACCAGGATGAGTGTGCCACCCCGGGCGTTGTAGGCGCGGAGCCGGGCTAGGCACCGCTCGCGAAACGCCTGATCTCCGACCGCGAGCACCTCGTCCAGCAGGAGCACATCCGGCTGCAGGCACACCGCCACCGCGAAAGCGAGCCGGGCCTCCATGCCGGAGGAGTAGTATTTGAGCGGGGTATCCATGAATTCCCGCGTCTCGGCGAAGTCGACGATTTCCTCGTAGCGGGCCAACAGCTCCTTGCGACTGAGGCCCAGAACCGCGGCATAGAGAGCGACGTTGTCGGCGCCGGTAAGCTCCGGGTGGAAACCGGCTCCCAGCTCGATCACCGCGGTCAGACGCCCCCTGGTCTCGATCGCTCCACTCGATGGACGGTAGATCCCTGCGATGAGCCGAAGCGCCGTGCTCTTGCCGGAGCCGTTGGAGCCGATCAGCGCGACTGCTTCGCCGGGTGCGATTCGAAGGCTGAAGTCGCGGAGGGTGAACGCCGCCCGCCGGATGTGGAGGGGACGACGGAGGATCCGGCGGATGAACCACTCGCGCAGGCTGCTGGTGCGGTGCTCGTAATAGTAGAACCGCTTCGAGACTCCCCGAAGCTCGACAGCGGCCTCTACGGCGCCGTCAGACGATCTCGGGAAAAACGCTGGCGTAGCGATGGAAGATGCCATAGCCGGTGAGGTAGACCAGGAGGGCCGCAGCGAACATCCCGACAAGCCAGGTAAGAGACGGGATGTGGCCGGCGTAGAGGATCTCGTGGTAGAGCGTGAGCAGGCCGGCCAGGGGATTACAGAAGTAGAAGACCCGTGCCGCCTCCGGGACCATGTCGGCCGGATAAAAGACCGGCGACAGATAGAACAGGGTGGTCAACGCAATCGGGAGGGCGTGCTGGACGTCGTAGTAGAAAACCGAGAGCGTCGCAATGGGGAGGGCCACGCCGATCACCAACAACGTCTGAATCACCAGAAGCACTGGAAGCAAGGCAAAGCTGGCGGGAACCTGGTGATGCCGGAAAGCGACCAGCAGGATCAAAACGAGTCCGATCTCCGCTATGAACTCCAGCAGGCGCGAGCCGACGGCCCCGAAGACCAGGATTTCGCTGGGAAACGCGACGCTGCGGGTGAGCCGTGAATGCTCCGCGAAGATGTAGGTGCCGGTGTTCAGGGTCTGGAGCACGCAGTTCCATACGAAGTATCCGCTGAGCACGAATGCCCAGTAGTCCGGCAGGGGAATCCGGACCACATGGCTGAACACCAGAACCAGGATCCCTACCGTGAGAAGCGGATTCAGCATCGTCCAGACGAAGCCCAGCAATGACCGCTGGTATTTCACCTTGAGATTGCGGATGACCAGACTCCGCAGCAGCTCACGAAACCGCCACAGCTGCCCTACGCGGAACGGCGCCTCTGCCGAGGCGGCGGGACTGGTCACCTGGAAGACGACGCTCATGCGGCGTAACGCTCCCGCCGGGTTCGGGCGATCCGGCGGGCAAGGGGATAGGCGCTCAGGCCCATGAAGCAGTTACCCCACATGCGGAGCAGCACCCCGGCGGGGAGGGGATCGCGGCCCAGGCCTCGCCGCACCAGTCGCACGCCTGGCTTCAGGAGCCGCCAGCTCAGATAGGCCAGTAGAGGCAGCCCGCTACGAACCGAGG
>DASRIN010000165.1:0-2900 GCA_035649975.1 Gemmatimonadales bacterium | reverse complement strand
GTGCTGCTGATCGTCTGGGAGAGTTTTACGGCTCGAGCAGTGGAGCGTCTGGGCGGTGTGCCGGGCGCCACTCCGGTGTTCGACAGCCTCGCCCGGGACGGGCTCCTCTTCCGGCGCATGTACGCGGCGGGCGACCGCACCGAAAAGGGACTTGCCGCGATTCTGGCCGGTTCGCCCACGGTTCCGAATGGGTCCATCCTCACGGTTCCCTCGAAGTCACGCACCCTGCCGATGCTCTCCCGCGATCTCGATTCCGCAGGCTACGCCACCGCGTTCTACTATGGCGGCGAGCTGGGCTTTGCCAACATCAGGAGCTTCGTCCTCGAGGGCAGATTCGACCGCGTCGTCGGCAAGGAGGACTTCCCCCGCTCCACCTGGGTCTCCAAATGGGGCGCGCACGACGAGGTCGTCGCGGAACGGCTCCTCACCGACCTTGGCCCGCTGTCCTCCCCGTTCTTCTACGTCTGGCTCACCCAGAGCAGCCACGAGCCGTTCGACGTGCCGGGGCCGGTGCGGGTTCCCGGCAGTGACGGAGAGTCACGGTTCCTCAATTCGCTGGCGTACACCGATCATGTGCTGGGGGAATTCCTCCGCCGAGCGTCACGAGAGCCCTGGTGGGCCGGCACCCTGGTCGTGATCGTGGCCGATCACTCGAAGAAACTGGAGAAGAGCGACGCCGGGGCGCCGTACAAGTCGGCGCGAACCTGGTACCACATCCCGATGCTCTGGACCGGGGGGGCGCTCGCGGCGGGAGGAATCATGGACCAGCTCGCCGGCCAGACCGACATCGCGCCGACGATCCTTGGGCAGCTCGGCCTTCCCGGCGGCGATCGCTATCGCTTCGGTCGCAACCTGTTTGCCGGTCCGCCCCGAGCATGGACCTATTACGGATTCGATGACGGCTTCGGTCTGGTGACGGGCGACGGGAGTCTGGTGTGGGAGCACATCCCCGATCGAATCACCTCGAGCACTGGCCCGGTGGGAAGCGCCGAGCTCCGGATTGGACGGGCGATGCTGCAGGTGACCTACCAGGACTATCTGGATCGATAGGACGTAAGAGGTGAGAGGTGAGACGTGAGAGGTGAGACGTAGCGGTTAGCGGTTAGCAGTCCCTAAGAAGTCATATGCCGCTTGATCAACTCCAGCAGCAGCTCCTGACACCGCTTGCAGCGCCGGATGGCATCCACCGCGAAATCTCCCGGCAGGATCCCTTCCTTGAGACCGGTTTCCCACAGGTCGGCCGCCTCCATCGAGCTCCCCCACGCCATGGTGAGGTGATAGGCATATCTTCGCGGGGCCAGAGTACAGCCGAGAACGATGTTGCTCTGCACCGACAGGACCGCCTTCTGCAGGTGCTCGAATAGCGGAGCGGCCTCCGGTTTCCAGTGAGACCGCGCGACGAGGAAGGCCGCCGTCGTGACCTCACGCGCCTCCTGCCAGGGCTCGAGCTTCCGGTAGTCTCGCATGCCTCAACGTAGAGGCCCTGGGACCACCCGACCCAACCATTCTGCCGCACCTACGACCCAAATCCTGCGGGCCGTGGTGAGCGGTGAGCGGTGAGCGGAACAAAAACAAAACAAGACGCAAAGGACGCATTATGCTGAAATGTTTTTTTTACTGCCGCGGGAGCGATTGACGTCGGGTCAGAACCGGTTGCCCACAGATTACCCAGATACGCAAACGAAGATAAAGACCAGAAACACTTTGGTGTGTTTTCGGACCAGGGGGCGACGAGCTTGCTGGGTCGCTCCGCGTTCTTCCGCTTCCTCCGCGAAATCCGCGTTTGCTGTTGTTGTTTTTAATCACCCAGCTCGCGGCCTGATCTACCGCTCACCGCTGGAACATGCTCTTGGCGACGAACCAGACATTCGCCGGACGCTCCGCCAGCCGACGCATGTACCATGGGAACCAGGAGCTCCCGTAGCTGATCAGCGTCTTGACCGTCTGGCCCCGGGCGGCAAGATCCTTCTGTTCGGCCATCCGGATGCCGTAGAGCATGTGAATCTCGAAGCGGTCGTTCTTGACCCCCAGCGAATTGGCCTTGGCCACGATCCGCTCGACCAGGGTCATATCGTGCGTCCCGAAGATGGGGAACGCGGCTCCCTTCGCCGCCGCGTCGAGCAGCTGTGACGCCAGCTCATAGTACGAGAAATCGGTGTCCCGCTTGGCCGGAAAGGCCACGTGGGCCGGCTCTGCGTACGCGCCCTTCACCAGCCGCACGGTAGGCCGGATCGGGAGAAGCGCGGCAAGGTCCTGCGGGGTCCGTCGCAGGTAGGCCTGCATGGCCAGCCCGACCATTTCGTGTTTTCCCCGCAGCTTGCGGTACAAGGCGAGGGTCCGGTCCACGTAGCTCGAATCTTCCATGTCGAGCCAGAAATAGATTCCGGTGGCCTCCGCCTGCTGCGCCAGCGTTGTCAGGTGCTCGACGCAGCGACTCTGTGAAAAATCGAGACCGAGCTGGGTCGGCTTGACCGAGACGTGCGCGGGAAGCCCCCTCGACTTCACCTGATCGAAGACCTCGAGATAATGGTCCCGGACGGCGTCGGCATCGCTCTCCGCGGTCAGGTTCTCCCCCAGCTTGGTGAGCACCGTGCCGAGTCGGTCGGCCGTCAGCGCTTGCGCCGCGGCCAGCGCATCCTCGAGCTCCTCGCCGGGCATGAATCGCTTGACCGCTCGCTTGGCAAACGGGCGGTTCAGCACCCGTTCGGCGAGCCAGCGGCTCTTGGACAGGCGCAGCAAGGTCTGTCTTGCAATGGACATGGGCCGGAACGTACTGCGAGTGTCGGTATCTTTCCACCATGCGGCCTCTGACCGGTCTCGCCTTCGACAACAGCTATGCGCGGCTCCATCCCGCGTTCTACGAGGTCGTCGACCCCACGCCACTGCCCGCGCCCAGGCTG
>DASRIN010000164.1:0-2432 GCA_035649975.1 Gemmatimonadales bacterium | reverse complement strand
AAAAGCGGGTTGTACACGGTACCCGGCGACTCAGCCACCGCCTTGGCCGCGGTGAAGGCCAGCCGGTTCGCCGCGCCGACGACGAGAGTGTCGAAGCGGTACAGGGGATTAAGCGTGGCGGTCACGCGACTGCGCTGCCCGCTGCCAGGCGCTTGAGCACCTGCTCGGAAACGCCCTTCAAGGTTTCGAATACGCCGGTTCCGTGCAGTGCATCGGCACTGAAGCTCCGCACCGAACGGAAATTCAGCGTGTCGTCCATTTCGTCGTGGGTGAGGATCAGGTCCTTCGGGAGGTCCTGTTTGTTGTATTGGAAGACCACCGGCAGCTGGCGGATATCCACGCCCTGCGCCAGCAGATTGTCCTGCAGGTTCTGCAGGCTTTCCAGATTGTCATCGAAGCGCCGCGCCTGGCTGTCGGCCACGAACACCACCCCGTCGGCACCCTGGAGCACCAGCTTGCGGGTGGCGTTGTAGTAGCTCTGGCCCGGCACGGTGTAGAGCTGGAACTTGGTAGTGAAGCCGGAGATCGACCCCAGCTCGAGAGGCAGGAAGTCGAAAAACAGAGTGCGGTCGGTCTGGGTGGCGAGCGACACCATCCGTCCCCGGCGAGGCTCTGGTACCCGGCCGTAGACGTACTGCAAATTGGTCGTCTTGCCCGAGCGCCCCGGGCCGTAGTAGACGATCTTACAGGTGATCTCGCGAGCGGTAAAGTTGACCAGAGACATACCGGTTACCGTCCAAAGAGTTCTTTGAGACTGGTGTTGAGCTCTCGCTCGAAGTGCTCGGGTAGCGGTTGCCCCTGCGGCTGCTCCCGCGGCGCCACGGTCACCAGCTGCTCTACCATTTGATCAAAGAAGAGCTGCACCAGGCCCACACTGGTTTCCGAGCCGAACACGACCAGTCCGATCCAGCGGCCTCTCGGCGTGCCAAACGCCGACAGCATGCAGCTCTGCCGATTCCCTCCATGCACCAGCGCCGCGAATCGGGGCGATCCCATGACCTTGGCCAGCTCCTCGGTCGAGGCCACGATCGCCGCGCCGAGAGCCGCTGCCGTCATCACTTCCACCGAGCGAGTGAATCCGTGCTGGGCCACGACCTGGCCGGAGGTGGTCATCAGCAGGATGATCCGGGCCGATGATTCATCGATGAACGTCTGCAGCGGCCCGGCCACCCAAGGCTCGAGGGCACGCATCAGACCAGGCGTCCAACCGCATCGAGCATCTGCATACGAGCCAGTCCCAGATTCGCGTCGGTGCTGGCCACCGCCACCAGCACGAGATCGCTGCGGCCGGGGGCGGCCAGCACTGAACCGCTGTTGCCTTTCAGATGCACAAAGGTGGGCGCCCGCATCCCGGCGCGATTAGTGGCACGATCCAGCCTTTGAACCAAGCTTGCGGCCAGTGCGGCGATCGCGCGGCCGTCGATCCCCTCCATCAGCCGCTCGGCGACAACCAACCCGTCGCTCCCCGAGATCAGCAGCGACCCCCTGATCCCGGGGACCTGGGTGATCCGCTCGAGTGCGGCGTCGGCTTCCGTCATCGCTCGCTGACTAGCCATTCTCGAGCCTCGCGTGCAGCCCGCTCGGCGATGAGGCCGAGCCGCGCCATTGGTAGCGATGGATCTCTGACCGTGAGCAGCATCGTCTCGGGCGTCGGCGCCACCAGATACAGGTTCCCCTCGGGGGACTCCACCGCGATGGCTTGCCAACCGCCGAGTCCAAGGAGCCGGCTGGTGCGGGCGGCTTCCTTGGATACGCCAGCCAGCTCCGCCGCCACTCCGTCACCCACGTCTTGATTGCTGGGACTCAGCAGCGTGCCGTTCAGCCGCAGACCGTTCCCGTCTACCAGCATGATCCCCTTCTGGCTTCCCCCGTTTCCGCCCGGGTCGGCCATCACCTCTGCAGCCACGGCGGAACCCGCCGGGGGAAGGTTTTTCCCGGATGGAGCCGCTGGGACCGGAGGGCTATCGGGCCGGGCACGTTCGGAAGCGGGCTGGCTGGTCGCGCCGCGTATGCGCTCGATTGCCTGCCTGATGCTGATGTCGTCCGGATCGATCTCGGTTGCGCGCCGCAGATGATCCAGGGCGGCAGGAACGTCGCCGGCCCTGAAGTAGAGGAACCCGAGTCCCTTCAACGCGCCGATCCTCATCGGGTCGAATCGCAGCGCGTCGGCCCAGGCGTCGAATGCGCCCGCCAGGTCGCCCTGATCGCTGAGAACCCGGGCCAGGAGATCGTGGGCGTCCCCGAGCGCGGGGTATCGGCTGAGTCCGCCGCGCGCCACCTTGTACGCCGCATCGAGCTGGCCCCGCCGCCGCAGCGCTTCACCCAGCTCGAGGAAAGCCAGGCTGGACGGCTCCTCGGCTACCCGTGCGGTCAGTGTCTTGATATCGTCAGTCACGGTAGCGCTCCAACTCTTCAGCCAAAATTTCTGCCGC
>DASRIN010000163.1:0-4738 GCA_035649975.1 Gemmatimonadales bacterium | reverse complement strand
TCGAAGTACTGCGTGACCATGCGCATGGTGGTGGACTTCCCTGCTCCGTTAGGACCCAGGAAGCCGACCACCTGCCCGCGGTCGATGGTAAAGGAGACGTCGTCCACAGCGGGTACGCCGTTGAAGCGCTTGGTGACGCGGTCGAACGTAAGAAGCGACATAGCTCGGGAATGCCTGAAATGGATTGGTCGTCGCGGGGATTCTAGGAAGGCCGGTGGCCGGCTTCAAGGCCCACCGGGGAGCTCAGCAGCGCAGCAGCACGTGGCAGGGGGCGCCCTCTAGGCGGGCCCGTCCGTTCAGTCCGGCGATCTCCAGTAGAAAGGTCCAACCGACCAGGTGGGCGCCCAGGCTTCGAACCAGCTGTCCGGCTGCCCGGGCGGTTCCTCCGGTTGCCAGGACGTCGTCAACCACCAGCACCCGGTCACCGGCGTGGAACGCATCACGATGGGCCTCCAGCGCGTCACTGCCATACTCCAGGTCGTAGGACTCGGTGGTGCGGTCCCAGGGCAGCTTGCCCGGCTTCCGGGCCGGCGCAAACCCAGCTCCTAGCGCGGTGGCCAGCGCTCCGCCCAGGATGAAACCCCGGGCCTCGATTCCGAGAACATGGGTCACACCAGCGTCGCGGAAGGGCCGGCCCATTTCCTGGATCAGCTCACCCAGGAGGCGACCGTCGCGAAGAACCGGCGTGATGTCCTGGAACAGGATACCGGGCTTGGGATAGTCCGGGATAGTGCGAAGCGAGCTCTGGACCCTGGCAGCGAGAGTGGGCATGAGGGGAAACTCCCGGCTACTTGATGTCGAAGCTTTTCCCCACCATTACCGGAGTGGGATCCGAGGAGCGCTCCACTCGGTCGACCTGGGCATTGGCGGGACCGGAGCGCAGAAGCTGCTCCAGAGCGGGCAGCGATTCATCGGGCCCGCTGACCACGACCTCCACTCGTCCGTCGGGCAGATTGCGGGCGTAGCCCACAAGTCCGAGGGACCGGGCGTGCCGCGCCACGAACCAGCGGAAGCCCACGCCCTGCACCAGGCCGGAAACCAGGAAACGGGTGCTCACGCCGGGCGGCTCATTCGGGCACGGAGGGTCTCGACCACGATGGGAAGCACCGAGATGGCAATGATGGCCAGAATGACCAGCGTAAAGTTCTCCCGGACGGTTGGAAGGTTGCCGAAGAAGTAGCCCCCCAACACGAACAGGCCGACCCAGAGCACCGCACCCACCACATTGTAGGTGAGAAATTTCGGATAGCTCATCGCCCCCACGCCGGCCACGAATGGCGCAAACGTCCGGATGATGGGAATGAAGCGCGCCAGGATGATGGTCTTGCCTCCGTGCTTCTCGTAGAAGGCATGAGTACGCTCGAGATACTCTCGCTTGAGAAATCTCACGTTGCCGCTGAACGCCCGGGGGCCGATGTAGGAGCCGACCCAGTAATTCACCGTATCGCCAACGACGGCGGCCACGATCAGCAGAACGATCACCAGCCACAGATCGAGGGAGCCGAGCGCCGCAAAGGTTCCTGCCGCAAAGAGCAGCGAGTCACCCGGCAGGAACGGAGTGATCACCAGCCCGGTCTCGCAGAAGACGATGAGAAACAGGATGAAATGGGTCCAGGTTCCGTACTGAGAGATCACCTGGCTGAGGTGCTGATCCAGATGCAGGAAGAAATCGATTGCGTTGCGCAGCAGATCCAAAGCGATGCCTGCCTCTCTCTACTCTTCGCGGAAACCGAACTCACCCACCAGCGGAACGAACCGCACGTCGCCGATGGTGCTGGTGCGAACTCCCTGGCCGGTCTGCTCGACCAGCGTCAGTACCTGTGCCTCACGATCTCCCAGCGGAATGACCATGCGGCCGCCGGTTGCGAGCTGCTCGACTAGGGGAGCCGGCACGTCCGGCGACGCCGCCGACACCAGGATCGCGTCGTACGGCGCAAATGGCCGCCACCCCAGGGTGCCATCGCCCACGAGCACAGTGACATTGCGAATGCCCGCCGCCGCGAGGCCGGTCCGGGCACTCTGGGCCAGATGCGGCACCCGCTCGACGCTGAACACCATACTGGCGAGCAGCGCCAGCAGCGCCGTCTGGTACCCCGATCCGGTGCCGATCTCGAGCACCTTCTCCTTGCCGGTGAGCCCGATCAACTCGAGATAGCGGGCCTGCACAAACGGCTGGGAGATGGTCTGCCCGCTGCCGATGGGCAGCGCCGTGTCGTCATAGGCCCGGTGGCGCACGCTCTCGGGGACAAACAGATGGCGCGGTACCATCTGGACCGCCCGCAGTACGGCCAGGTCGCGGACTCCCTTACGGCGGAGGACATCGACCAGCCGGCTGCGGTAGCCGCCGTAGCTGTCGCCCTCCCCTACAGCTCCAGGGACCATCCGCGAACCGTTTCCAGCAACGAATAGCTAGTCAGATCCATGTGGAGCGGAGTTACCGAGATATACCCCTGTGCCACGGCGACATGGTCCGAGTTCTCACCCCCGGTCCAGGTGATGGTTCCTCCACCAATCCAGTAGATCTCGCGCCCCCAGGGGTCCTTCATTCTGGTGAGCGACTCTGAAAAATAGCGGCTGCCCAGCTTTGTCACCTGAATGCCCTTGACCTGGTCCGCTGGAATCCGCGGCAGGTTGATGTTGAGCAACATCTGCTCCGGAAAGTCCTGCACCTCGGTGATTCGCTGCACCAGCTCCAGCAGCAGATCATAGTAGGTGGCCATGGTTTCGGGCTGGTTCCCGGCGAACGAAATCCCGATGCCCGGCACCCCCAGCGTCACGGCTTCCATGGCGGCCGCGACGGTGCCGGAATAGAGCACGTCCTCCCCCATGTTGGGTCCGTGATTGACCCCGGAAAAGACGAAATCGGGACGCTCCGGCATCAAGGCCTGCAGCGCGAGCATGACGCAGTCCGTCGGGGTCCCATCGATCTGCCAACCGCCGTCCGGGCGCCGGGTGGGACGCAGGGGACGGTGCAGCGTCAGGGAGTGGGAGGTCCCGCTCTGTTCCCGGTCCGGTGCCACCACGGTGACATTGCCCACCCGCCGACACACATCCGCCAGCAGCGCCAGACCGGGGGCCAGGACGCCGTCGTCATTGGTCACGAGGATGTTCATGGTGGAGCCGGTTCAGGCATCCGGCGTGCCGCCCCCCTGCCCTGCGGCCCCGCCGCCCCGCTGAACGGCTTTGCCATCCAGAACGGCCACGATCTCCTCGACGCTGGTCGCGAGGTCCTGCACCAGTTCGGCCTCGAAGGCCCGTCGCGCCGAGGCCCGCAGCTCGCCGGTGCGCCGGTATTGGTCCACTCGCTGGCGGGCGCCGTCGATGGTGAACTTCTCGGTGTACAACAGGTGCTTCACCAGCATGATCAGCTCCACCTCGCGAGCCTTGTATACCCGGTTGCCCGAGCGGTTCTTGGCCGGGTTGAGGAAGCGGAACTGACTCTCCCAATATCGGAGAACGTGGGGCTTGAGGTCCGTAAGGGCGCAGACCTCGCCGATGGAGTAGAACTCCTGGACCGGACGGGCGGCACTTGTGGTTGTCATCTCCACTGCTCCGATTTGAGTTCCCGTGCCATGAGCTCGGCGATGCCGGTGCGGGCCGGCTTGCCGGTGAAGAGAACTTCACGAACTTTCTCGATGATGGGAAGTTCCACTCCCATCCGCTTGCCCAGCTCGGCGCCAGCCTGGGAGGTGTTGGCACCCTCTGCGATGCTCCGATGCGCAGTGCGGTACTCCTCCAGCGTCTGCCCCCGCGCCACGGCGAGTCCCAGGGCCCGGTTGCGGCTGAGGTCTCCCGTCGTGGTCAGAATGAGATCGCCCATCCCGGCAAGACCGGCAAAGGTGAGTGGGCTGGCGCCGAGCGCCACCCCCAGCCGGGTGATCTCGGCCAGTCCACGGGTGATGAGCGCGGCGCGCGGATTATGACCCATCTCGAGCCCTTCCAGAATTCCTGCCGCTATGGCGATCACGTTCTTGAGTGCTCCGGCCAGCTCGACCCCGATCACATCGTCGTGGGAGTACACCCGAAACCGCGGGGTGGCAAAAATCCGCTGCGCATCCAGCGCGGCAGCCTCCTGTCGAGCGGCGGCCACGACCAGGGTCGGCTGCCCCTGGCACACCTCGAGGGCAAAGCTCGGCCCGGAGAGAGCCACAAAGCGCACCTCGGGCAGACATTCCTCGATCACCGCAGACATGAGCGCCAGAGTATCGGTCTCGATGCCTTTGGTGGCGCTCACTACTAGTGTTCCCGGACGGACGCAACCACGGACCTGGCTCACCACTCGCCGGACCGCATGGCTCGGTGCGGCGGACACGATGATGGGAGCGTCGGCGATGGCCTCTCGAGCATCACGGTAAGCCCGGAGCGACGGGTCCAGGCGAATCCCGGGCAGGAAGAGCGGGTTCTCCTGCCGCTGATTGACCGCTTCGACCACCTCCGGCTCATAGGCCCAGAGGCGGACCGTCTCGCCTTTCTTTGCCAGCAGGTTTGCCAGGGTTGTTCCCCAGCTGCCTGCCCCGAGAACCGCGACCACGGTCATAGCGGCGGTGCACTCGCGGCCCGTCTGCCGAACCGGTTCTCCGTTCCCTTGATCAGGCGCTGGATATTTCGCCGATGCAGTACGATGACCCCGAGTGCTACGCCGACAATCACCCAGAAGAGCTCCGGCGTTCTGGGATGTTCCAGCAGATAGACCGCTGCCGGGAGCACCGCAGCAGCCGCGATGCTGCTCAGCGAAACG
>DASRIN010000162.1:0-3009 GCA_035649975.1 Gemmatimonadales bacterium | reverse complement strand
CCATCGATGACTTGGCCGGCACCCAGCCGCCGCGCGACGTCAATCATTGCATCGGCGTTGGGATCGTTCCGGGTCTTGATGATCCGCTGATACGAGCCGAGGGCCACCCTGGGATCCACCGCGCGTGGTCCTCCCTCCCCGGTCAGGCGAGCGGCCAGGAGATCCACCATCCCCTCACTCAAGTAGCGGAGTGTGGGATCGGCGCCGGTGACCCGAAACGGCAGGACCGCTACGACACTGTCCGATAGTCTCACCGTAGGGGGCGCGGATCCCCGCGACCAGCGGAGCGCGACCGCGACAGCACCCAGCAGGGCCAGCGCGAGCCCGATCGCGAGCAGATGCTTTCGCCCGCGCGGGAGCACGGTGGCGACAGTAGGGGCCGCGCCTCCGCTCGGGGAGGCCATCGCCTCGAGCTCCTGCACGATCTCGCCTGCGGTCTGGAACCGATCCGCCGGTCTCTTCTCCAGGCAGCGCATGGTCAACCTGGCGAGCTGCCCGGGGACGCTGGCCCGAATCTGGTTCACTGGTGGGGGATCTTCCGTCAGCTGGGCAGCGAGTATTGCCTGCGGCGTAGGCCCAGTGAGGGGCAGCCGGCTGGTGAGCATCTCATAACCGAGCACGCCGAGTGCGTAGATATCGGCACGGTGATCGACCTGGGGGTCGGCCGCAGCCTGCTCTGGGGCCATATACGCCGGGGTGCCGAGGGCGACGCCGGCCGAGGTGGTGGTGCGGTAATCTCCGGTCGAGGAGGCGAGCGCCTTGGCGACGCCAAAGTCGGTGACCAGTCCATGGTGGCGGGAGACCAGGACGTTGTCCGGTTTGATGTCCCGGTGTACCACGTTCCGTTCGTGGGCGTAGGCCAGCGCGTCCGCTACATCGCGAAGGATCCTGATGACCTCGGGAATCGGTTGCTCCCCCTCACGAGTGAGCTTGGCGCGGAGCGATTCGCCCTCCACCAGCGGCATGGTGTAGTAGAGCAGACCGTCCGCTTCACCCGCAGCATGGAGCGGAACGATGTTGGGGTGCTGGAGTTGCGCGGCGAGCTGAATTTCGCGATGGAAGCGGTCGACGCTGAGTCCAGCCGCAAGATCGGGCGGCAGCACCTTGAGCACCACCTTGCGGCCGAGCTGCACATCCTCGGCGACGAAGACCCGGCTCATTCCGCCACCACCGAGCTCGCGAACGATCCGGTATTGGTCGCCCAGTGCTGTAGCGAGACGATCTTGCAGCTCATCCATGCGGTGTGGTCCTGCGGAAAGTGGTTCCTAATATCGGACCACCTGCGGCGCAGCCGCCAGGCTGCGCGCGCTCACTTCAGGGCAAACCGGGTCCTCTCGCGCTGAACCCGGTCGTAAATTTTCCGGCGGGCTCGCTCGAGCCCGGCCTGGAAGCGCGGGTCGGCCCGCACCTTGTCGTAGATGCCCGAGGCGATGATCCGGTAGTCCTCGCCATCGGGCGATTCCTCGTAGGCCCGCTCCAGCCAAGCGACTGACTGCTTCCCATCGCCAATCCAGGCGTAGTACTCCGCCAGCCCGCGAGCCGCGAGCGCGGGACTGAAGGTCGAGTCGGCTCCCTGTCCTGCCGTGATGGAAGCCCGCAGAGAGTCGGCGAGCTGCGCTGCCTCCCGAGTTCGCCCCAGCGCGTGCAGGCACATGGCCCGCACTCCGGCAAAGGGCCCGAGACTCAGGGCGATGCAGCGGTCGGGGTGTCCCGACATCAGGGCACCCATCCCCTGCTGGGCCAATGCCCACACCAGGCTGGGCTCGATCGCCGCGGCCCGCGCCGACTCGCGCTCGGCCACATCGTAGCGCCGCGCGGCCAGCGCCACCACCGAGAAGCCGGTCCGGACTCCCGGAGCCAGCGGGTCGAGCGAGATCGCCCGCTCCATCTCGGCCAGTGCCTGCGGGTGGTGGCGTTCCCGCGAGAGCAGCTGGGCGTACCACTGGTGCACATTGGCGGAGCTGGGACGCAGGTCCAGCGCCCGCTTGAAGTCGGGCTCGATCCGGTCGGCCGGGCTCCAGGCAAAGAGCTGAGAGAAGCCCCGGGCCGCATACCCGTCGGCCAGCTCCGGATCCAGCGCCACCGCCCGATCGGTCAGCGCGACTGCCCGGCCGTAGATCTCGTAGAAGTCCTTGCCGGTGTAGTTGTAGATCACCCAGAGGAAGTACACCGATGCCAGCCCGGCGTACGCGGGAGCGTAGGTGGAGTCCTGGGCGATGGCCCTCTCGAACTGCTCGATCGCGCCCAGCAGCCCTTCGCGGGTGCGCCGGTACATCAGCGAGCGCCCGCTCAGGTACGCCTCGTATGCCGCGGGGTTCTCGGGGCGGGCCACGTGACCCATGGCGGGGCGCACTCCTACCGTGCTCACCAGCGAATCCGCCACGTGTCGCGCGATCTCCTCCTGCACCCGGAACACGTCGGTGAGATCGCGGTCGTACCGGGAGGCCCAGACGTGAGCGTCCGTCGTGGCGTCGATCAGATCCACCGCCACCCGGATCCGGTCGCCAGCGTGGCGGACGGAGCCCTCGAGGATGTGCCGCACGCCGAGGGTGTCTGCGATCTGCCGCAGCGTGAGGCGGGCGCCCTTGAGCGCCTCGGTCGAGGTGCGGGAGATGACCTTCAGCCCGCGAATCTGGGCCAGCTGCCCGATGACCTCCTCGGTCATGCCGTCGCTCAGATAGGCATCGCCCGGATTTCCCGTCAGGTTCTGGAAGGGGAGCACCGCCACCGAAGCCACGTCGGCCCGGATGGGCGCCGGCCCCGCTGCCCGCCGCCAGGGCTGCCACACTCCCAGACTGGCGAGCGCGATGGCAGCCAGCGCGGCGATACCTGCTACGGTGGTCACCCGGCGCCGACTGGGTGTCCCCGGCCCGGCAGCGGGTCGGTTCAGGGCGGCGGCGAACTCCGCCGCGCCGGCGAACCGGTCGGCCGGCACCTTGGCCAGCGCCTTCGTCACCGCGGACTCCACCTCGCGGGGAACATCGGCTCGCACCGTGTGGAGCGGTGTCG
>DASRIN010000161.1:0-2634 GCA_035649975.1 Gemmatimonadales bacterium | reverse complement strand
GGGAGGAGCACTCCAGAGGAGCGTGAGAAGTGCCTTTGCGCCTTTGCGTCATTGCGCCTTTCCGCCCAGGAACATCCTCAACACCCGCGGCAGAATTCCCCCGTGGTGGTAATACTCGACTTCCACCGGTGAGTTGAGCCGCACCACCGCCCGAAACACCGTCTCCTTTCCTGTATCATCTCGCGCCCGTACCGTCACCCGTCCGCCCGGTGTCACGCCGCCGGCGATGCCGGTGATGTCGTACACCTCTTTCCCGGTGAGCCCGAGCGACTCGCGCGACTGGCCCTCCTCGTAGCCGAGGGGGAGAACCCCCATCCCGACCAGATTACTCCGGTGGATCCGTTCGTAACTGTCGGCCAGCACCGCGCGGACCCCGAGGAGCGTGGTTCCCTTTGCGGCCCAATCCCGGCTCGAGCCGGTTCCGTATTCCCGGCCGGCCAGAATCAGCAGCGGCACTCCTTCCGCGATATAGCGCATCGCCGCGTCGTAAATGGACAGGGTTTCTTCGTCAGGGAGGTGCAGGGTCCAATTCCCCTCTTTCGCCGGTACCAGCTTGTTCTTGATGCGCACGTTCCCGAAGGTGCCGCGCATCATCACCTCGTGATTACCGCGCCGGGCGCCGAAGGTATTCCACTGGTCCTGCGGAACCCCTCGCTCCAGCAGGAAGCGCGCGGCCGGGCCGCTCTTCGGAATGGAGCCCGCCGGCGAGATGTGGTCGGTGGTGACTGAATCGCCCAGCGACGCGAGCACCCGCGCGCCGGAGACGTCGGTGGGCGCCGTCGGGTCCCGGGGCAGCCCCTGGAAGAAGGGCGGCTCCTGCACGTAGGTCGACGCGGGGTCCCAGGCGAACCGGTCGCCGCCCGGCACTTTCAGAGCGCGCCACTCCTCGTCGCCATCGAACACCGAGGCGTATTTCTCCGTGAAGATTTCCGGTTTCAGCGACGCGGCCATCGTCGCGCGAATCTCCTCCAGGCTCGGCCAGATTTCCCGCAGATAGACCGGCTTGCCGTCCTTGCCCTTGCCGAGCGGCTCGGTGGCGAGATCGACATCCACCCGCCCCGCGAGCGCGAAGGCGACGACCAGCATCGGGGAGGCGAGATAGTTGGCGCGTACCTGCGGATGCACCCGCGCCTCGAAATTCCGGTTGCCCGAGAGCACCGCGGCCGCGACCAGCTCGTGCTGCTCGATTGCGGTCGCGACCCCCTCGGGCAGCGGCCCGCTGTTGCCGATGCAGGTGGTGCAGCCATAGCCCACCGTCTGAAAGCCCAGCTGCTCGAAGTACGGGGTGAGACCGGCCGCGTCGAGATACGCGGTCACCACGCGGGAGCCGGGAGCCATGCTGGTCTTGACCCACGGCCTGCTCCGGAGTCCCCTCTCGACCGCCTTGCGGGCCAGCAAACCGGCCCCCACCATGACCGACGGATTGGAGGTGTTGGTGCAGCTGGTGATCGCGGCGATCACCGCCATCCCGTCGCGGACAGGAAAGGTGTCACCGGCCAGCTCGTGCTCGTGGTCGGTGTCCGGAGGAGCTTCCAGGGCCTTGGCCGCACCCGAGGCCCCGCCCTCTCCCACCCAGCGCGAATAGTTGGTTTCCGCCACCGCCCGCCGCTCAGCCGGCGTGCCGGCCGACATGAGCCCGGGGAGGGAGATTGCAAAATTCCGTTTGAGATCCTTGAGCGGGACCAGGTCCTGGGGCCGGCGAGGGCCGGCCAGACTCGGCTCGATCGTGCCCAGGTCGAGCTCGAGGCGAGCCGTGAACTCGGGGTCGGGGGTGCTATCGGTGCGGAAGAGGCCCACTTCGCGGGTGTATGCTTCGGTCCGGGCCGCCTCCCGGTCGCGCCCGGTGCGGCGGAGGTACTCGATGGTTTCGGCATCGACCGGGAAAAAACCCATCGTGGCGCCGTACTCCGGAGCCATATTGGCGATCGTGGCCCGGTCCGCGAGTCCCAGCCGGGAAATCCCCGGGCCGTGGAACTCGACGAACTTGTCCACCACGCCGTGCTTGCGCAGCATCTGGGTGACCCGCAGCACCAGATCGGTTGCGGTCGTGCCCAGCGGAAGGTCGCCGGTCAGCTTCACCCCGATCACCTCGGGCACCAGCATGAAATAGGGCTGGCCCAGCATGACGGCTTCGGCCTCGATGCCCCCCACGCCCCAGCCCAGAACCCCCAGGCCGTTGATCATCGTCGTGTGGGAATCGGTGCCGACCAGGGTGTCGGGGTAGGCGGTGCGCTCGCCGTACTGGTCCCGGAGCTGGACCACCGGGGCCAGATACTCGAGGTTGACCTGGTGGACGATGCCGGTCCCGGGGGGGACTACCCGGAATCCGGCGAAGGCCCGCTGGGCAAACTTGAGGAGTTGATAGCGCTCGGCGTTACGCTCAAATTCCAGCGCCACGTTCTGGCGGAACGCCTCGGCCGTTCCATAGTGGTCGACCTGGACCGAGTGGTCGATCACCAGGTCGCAGGGAACGACCGGATTGATCTGGCCGGGGTTGCCTCCCATCCTGGCCATGGCGTCCCGCATTGCCGCGAGGTCGACCACGCAGGGGACCCCGGTAAAGTCCTGGAGCACCACCCGGGCCGGCATGAAGGGGATTTCGCCGCCCGAGGCAGGCATGGGACTCCACTGTGC
>DASRIN010000160.1:0-12567 GCA_035649975.1 Gemmatimonadales bacterium | reverse complement strand
CGAGGCCTGCCGTGGAATCCGCTGCCCCCAGGAGCCAGCTTACGGTCGCTGCAACCAATGAGCGATAGGCCTGCTCGCTGGAGCCACCCCGGAAAGCCCAACGCCAGAGACCATCCGCCGCCACCGTAACCTGACGCACCCGGCCGTCCTGCTGCCCGAACACTGCCGGACGCTGGGCTCCTCTCCGGCCGAGCTGGGCGTACAGAGCCGTCCAGGACTGTGGTCCCGGGTCCCCGGTAGTTAGCTGCACGGCCGGCGGGAAAGAGTCCACCGGTTGGCCCAGGAAAGCTCCGGCAACCGGCGACGCCGGAGCGGCGATGAGATACCAATCTCCCGGCATCGGTGCCTGACCACCCTCGCCGCTGGGCCAGATCCACAGGCCTTTCGTTTCACTGCCGGCGCGCAGGCTTCCGACACCTCCCTTCAGCACCAGCAGGTCGGCATTCCGTGCGGCGCGGCGCACCTGATCCTGCGGGACCAGCCGGAGATCGGACATGGACCGCCAGCGGTTCCCGTCGAGCCTCACGTAGCCCCTGACCGGGAGCTGACTCACTTCGCGAATGGTGCGGTAGAGAAAGCGGCTGTCCCAATCAGCCGGGCTCGCCAGGAACACCACTCCCGGTGTCGGAGTCACGGTGACGAGGTGAAGGCGGGAATCGGTGCGCGGCTCGCCATCCAGCCGCCGGGCAGAGGAGACCCGCAGAAGATGCGATCCGGGGGCCAATGAGGTCGACGGCACTACGATTCGGATCCGTCCGGCATTCTCCCCTGTCAGCCGGAGGATTCGCCGGCCCAGTCTCCGGTCTCCTACCGTGACCTGGATGGACACCGTATCTGCGCCGGGCAGACCGGTCGACTGAGCCAGGACCTCGAGTGAGATCGAGTCTCCTGCTGTCACTCGAGTGGGTCCTTCTACGCTGGTGATCGCGAAATCGGAACGCTGTTGGCGGGGGAAAAGGCGGACGCCGCTGCGGGCCAGAATATCCGCGGGGATGTCGCGCCGGTCGTCGATCTCCCCATCGCTGACCACCAGGATGGACCGGTCCGAGGCGGAGGAGGCAATCAGAGCCGGCGCCAGAAGGGAACGACCACGGGTAGGCACCGTGTCCTGGATGAGTCGTTCGTCCCCAAAGGTCCGAACTTCCCCCCAACGGAGAGCCGAGTCTCGGGCGATGGCCCAGCGAGCTCCTGATGCTCCCATGCTGAGGGAGGCGTCGAGCAGCACCAGTGGGCGTAGCTGAGCACCTCGAACCGGGCAGCTGAGATTCAGCAGCAGAAGTCCGAGCGAGCTCCAGGCGACCGCTCGGCAGACCAGCGGCACCCAGACGGAGCGACCCACTCGCTCCAGCCTCAGGTAGGTGAATGCGGAGAGTCCCAGCGCCAACAGGACGATCAGTACTGCGGTCAGCATGCCCGAGCAGGTTTGCAGTCAGCGGCGATTAAAATCGCGCTACGGCAACCACCGGGCTGAAGTTTCGGCTGCCTGCCGGGCGATGGCGGACGGTGGGAGATGGGTGATGTCCGATCCGTGCAGCAGACCGAGCAATCGGTCTCGCTCCTGCTCGAACGCTGCTCGGTCCTGGGAGGAGACGGGAGCGCCACTGCCCAGCTTCACGCGCCGGGAGTCCTGAGGCACCCCATTGATGCGAAACTCGTAATGCAGGTGCGGCCCCGTGGCCAGGCCGGTAGAGCCCACGTAGCCGATGGTCTGCCCCTGCTCCACCCGCACACCGCGCCTGATGTTGCGGGCAAAGGCACGGAGGTGGCCATAGCGAGTGGTGATGCCGTTCAGGTGTCGCAGCTCGATCAGATTGCCGTAGCCTCCAGCCCGGCCGGCCCGGAGGACCACGCCGTCGCCCGCCGCCATTACCGGGGTGCCGGGTGTGGCGGAGTAATCAGTGCCTTCGTGCCGACGGCTCAGACCCAGCACCGGGTGGAACCGCCGGCGGGCGAACGAGGACGAAATCCGGCGGAATTCTACCGGAGCCCGGAGAAACGCTCGCCGGAGCGAGCCGCCCTCCGCATCGTAGTACAGCGCATTGCGGCCGGAGCCGCCTCCGAAGCGGAATGCCGTGAGACTCTTGCCCGAGATCACCAGATCGCCGGCCAGCACTTTGCCGACCCTGACCTCGCCATCTTCCGAGACCATCCGCTCGAACACGACGGTGAACTTGTCACCTGGTCGGATATCCCGGGTGAAGTCGATTTCCCAGGCATAGACATCGGCGAGATCCCAGGCCAGCCGCTGCCGGTTGCCCGAGTCGAGCTGCTGATCGCTCACACCGGCGTCCAATGCCTCGTAGAGCGAGGTGTTGATGGCGCCCTCGATCCTGGTTTCGTGGGTTTGCCAGCGAATCGGCTGGGAGACGGCGCGCCAGACGTCTGAAATCCGGCTGAAGACGACCCGTTGCTCTGGTGAGGTGCGGACCGCCACACGATGCGGTGCCGAGTCCCCGAGGAGTTGGCGGAAGCTGAAGATGAGGCCGGCACGAACCCGCCTGGGGTCGAGCACGAGGTCCGGCCCCAGGCGATGAAAGTCGATGCTGATGTTGTGGCGACCGAACAGGTCGGACAACGTCTCCCCCCGTCGCAAAGTGTCATGGGTCTCCGTGAACGAGACGGGAGCCGCAGGCGGGAGCACGATCGGCGCCACCGGCGGACGGCTCAGGCGATGCCAGGGCCAGCGCCCGCTCACGCCGAAGTAGGCTGACGCCCCGAACACCATGGCGGCCGCCGTGAGACCGAAACCGCGCATCAGTCCATCTGCCTGCGGATGAAGGTGGGGATCTCCATTTCAGGTACGTCGGTCGGCGCACCGCTGGCCGGCGTCGGATGGATTCGCGGCTGCACCCGGGTAATGACCGGGGTGGCCGGCTGCGCCGGAGTCGCGGGTCGCTGCCGGTGCGAGGGAAAATTGATGACTCCGGCAGCGCCGGATACCCGGCCGGCCGGCTGTTCCACCGGGACCGGCCGGTCGAAGCCGGTGGCGATCACCGTCACCCGAATCTCGCCGTGCATGGCAGGATCGTTGCCGGCACCGAAGATGATCTCCGCATCGTCTCCCACCGCGTCGTGGATGATGTCGTTGATCTGGGTAGTCTCGCCCAGGGTCAGGTCGTCGCCGCCAATGATGTTGATCAACACGCCCATGGCCCCGGCGATGGAGATGTTGTCCAGCAAG
This sequence comes from Gemmatimonadales bacterium, assembly GCA_035649975.1. GTDB lineage: Bacteria > Gemmatimonadota > Gemmatimonadetes > Gemmatimonadales > GWC2-71-9 > CAVVWJ01. Next base: position 9,386 of record DASRIN010000160.1, on the reverse strand, counting down.
GGACTGGAAATGGCCTGTTGCGCCGCCTCGAGAGCGCGGTTTTCTCCCCGCCCGATGCCAGTGCCCATCAATGCGGCTCCGCCGTTCTGCATCACCGTGCGCACGTCGGCAAAGTCCACGTTGATGATGCCGGTCGAGGTGATCAGGCTGGCAATGCCCTGCGTGGCGTGGAGCAGGACCTCGTCCGCTTTCTTCAGGGCTTCCTGAAACGGAATCCCTTTGCCCACCACCGCGAGCAGCCGCTCGTTGGGCACCACGATCATAGTATCGACATTGTTGCGCATGTCGTTGATGCCGCCCTCGGCCTGCTTCATCCGACGCCGCCCCTCGAACAAGAAGGGTTTGGTGACGATGCCCACCGTGAGGGCCCCGGCTTCACGGGCCATCTGCGACACGACGGGGGCAGCGCCGGTGCCGGTGCCGCCGCCCATGCCGCAGGTTATGAATACCATGTCGGCGCCCTGCACCGCATGCAACACCTCGTCCCGGTTTTCCTCGATGGCCTGACGGCCGATTTCGGGACGAGCCCCGGCTCCCAATCCCCGGGTGAGCTTACGGCCGATCTGGATCTTGATGTCCGACTTGGACATCGCGAGCGCCTGGGAGTCGGTATTGACCGAGATGAACTCGACACCGCCGAGCTGGTCCTCGATCATCCGATTGACGGCGTTCCCGCCACCGCCGCCGACGCCTACCACCTTCATCCGCGCGGTCTGGGCCGCGCCCTCTTCCAGCTCAAAGATCATGGTCATGTCCCCTCGTCCAGACTCAGAAGAAGTCCTGGAGCCACCGCTTCACTGGAGCAAGCACCTTTTCCACTGCGGGTGACTTCCGCCCACCGGGTCCCAACCCACCGCTTAGCGCGACCTGCCTGGCCCCATAGAGCGCCAGACCGGCCGGTACTGCCATACGAGGCGATTCCACGCTGTCTGCCAATCCACGGAGCCGCTGTCCCGGCACCCCACACCGAGCCGGCATCGCGAAAACCTCGCGCGCGAGCTCGACGATGCCCGGGGCGAGCGCCCCACCACCAGTCAGAATGACGCCTGCGGGTAAGCGCTGATGATACCCAGCCCGGGTGATCTCGTCGAGCGCATACTCGAGCACCTCCTGCAGCCGCATGTGCATGATGTGCGCGAGAATCCGCCGCTGGGCATTGCGCGCCCCCTGGCCCGGTGTGCTGGGCAGCTCGAAGACGTCGCTTTCCGGGACCAGGGGCTCGAATGCCGCCCCGAACCGTTCCTTGAGCCGCTCGGCATCGTGCTGGGTGACCTGCAAGCCGTGCACGATATCGGCGGTGACATGTCCTCCGGCACAGAGCAGCGATCCTGTGTGGCGAATCTTCCCGCTGTGAAAGATGGATACGTTAGTAGAGCCGCCGCCCAACTCGACAATAGCACATCCCAGCTCGATCTCGTCGGGCGTGAGCACCGCAAGAGACGCGGCCAGCGGCTCGAGCACAAACTCGGCCGCTTGGTATCCCGCCCGCTCGACACACTTTCGCAGATTCTGCAGCACGCTCGACAGCACCGTCACCAGGTAGACCTCGGCTTCGAGGCGGGAGCCGGTCATCCCGATCGGCTCGCTGATTCCCCCCTGCTGATCGATCAGGTAGTCCTGAGGAATGGCGTGCAGCAGCTCGTGGTCGCGCCCGAAGCTGACGTTGCTGGCCATGTCGTTCACCCGGGCGACGTCACCAGTCCGGATCTCATCACCGGTTACCGAGACCATGCCGTGAGAGCTGCGCCCGGCCACGTGCTCGCCGGCCATGCCGCAGTAAATGGCGCCCACTTCGACACCGGCCATCCGCTGGGCGCTCTTCATGGCCTTCTCGACCGCACGGGTCGTCTCCTCGATGTCGCGCACCACCCCGCGTCGGATGCCGCCGCTGCGTTCGATGCCCAGTCCCAGAATCTTGGCTCCTGGATCGCGCGCATCGCCGGTGACCTCGGCAATGATGGCGACGACTTTGGTCGAGCCTAGATCGAGTCCGGCGACCAGGCGCTGGGGTTGGCTGCTCATGTGCCCGCCGAGCGAACGATCACCTGACCGTCGAAGCGGCCGTCGAGCTCCGAGTAACTGCGCCCCTGCCGGGCGAGGTCTTCTGCCACCGCCGACACCGCTCGTATGCCCTCCGCCGTCACCGCCGGGGTGAACCAGATGCGCCGCCCGTCATCCATCTCGAGGATCACATCGTCCCGCACCCGCCGCGCCGCCTCGACTCGACCGAACAGCGCAGGATCCGACGCCCGAACGCTGGCGAGCACCCGAGCAACCGCTGGGTCCGCACTGGCCGCGATCGGGAGATCCGGCGCGGTGGCGGCGGGGTCGAAGGGAAGCACAGCGCCGGTGGAGTCCAGCATTCTCAGGCTCGCCCCTCTCGGAGCGAGCGCCACCGGCACGGCCTCTTCGACTACAATCTCCAGGGTTCCCGGAAGCCGGCGTCGCACCACCGCGGAGCGGACGCCCGGAAGCGCCCGCAGCTCCTTGCCGGCAGCGACAAGATCATCAAAGACGCTCGCCCGGTCATCCAAGCCCATTGCAGTGATGATGTCGGCCGGAGCAAGATACTGAGTTCCGGCGATTTCCACCCGACGAATTCGGAAGAACTCCAGCCGACCCAGCACCGGCGGCGTGGCATACCACAGAAAACCCGCGGCGGTCAGGCCACCAAGTACGATCCAGGCATGCCGAAGGCGATGTCTTCGAGGCGCACCCCGCCTCAGGCGGCGGTCAGCCAACGCACCAGCTCGGGAGCCACCCGGGTGATATCACCGGCGCCCAAAGTGAGGACCACGTCGCCCTCCCTGAGCGCCTGATACACCGTACGTCCGACTTGGTCCCGGGTGGGCTCGAATCGCGCGTCGGCACCAGCACGCTCGGCTGCCTCAGCCACCTGCCGACCACTGACCCCGGCAATCGGCTGCTCCCGCGCCGGATAGATCTCGGTCACAATAACCAGATCGGCTGCGGCAAGCGCCTGCCCCATGGCCTGCCCGTGCGCTGCGGTCCGGGAATAGAGATGGGGTTGAAATACCGCTACCAGCCTCCGCCCCGGAAAGGCCTGCCTTGCCGCTGAGAGTGTGGCCGCGAGCTCGGAGGGGTGGTGGGCATAATCGTCGACCACGGCAACTCCCCCGAACTCACCCAACCGCTCGAAGCGACGCCCGACACCCTGGAAGTCGCCCAGTGCCGCCGCCGCGGGCTCGAGCATTCCATCCAATGCATCCACCACCGCAAGCGCAGCCACCGCATTACGCAGGTTGTGTAAGCCGGGCACCTTCAATCGAAGCGACAGCGAACGCCCACCGCGCCAGCGGATGCGTGCCTCGGTGCGGTCCGCCTGTTGCAGCACGTCGGTGATCCGGATGTCCGCGCCGCTGTCGAGCCCAAATGTCATCACCCTGGTCGTGACGCGCGGCCTGATCTTCCGTGCTCCGGTATCGTCCGCACTCATGATCGCGGTCGTCGCGCGGCCGGCGAACTCCACGAATGCGTCCTCCAACGCACTCATAGTACCGTAGCACTCCAGATGATCAGGCTCGACGTTGTTCACCACCGCGATGAACGGGTGTAGGGTCAGAAATGCCTTATCGAACTCATCGGCTTCAACCACGAACAGCTCATCACCGGCTACCCGGGCGTTGCCACCCCAGGAGCTTACCCGACCGCCCGCAATGCCGGTCGGGTCGAGTCCCGCGGCAGCCAGTGCCTCGGTCGTCATGACCGTAGTGGTGGTCTTCCCGTGCGTGCCCGAGATACCCACCGCCTGAGCTCCTTCGATCAGCTCGGCGAGGGCGGCCTTTCGCGGGACGATGGGCAGGCCCAACGAACGGGCTCGGTCCAATTCGGGATGAGAAGCCGGCACCGCGGCGGTCACCACGATGGCCCTGACGCCGGCCAAGTGCGACGGATCGTGTCCCGGGACAACCGGGATTCCGAGCGCCTGGAGATCGGCGGCACCGGACGGATCCACATCGCACCCGCTCACGGTAACACCTCGACGGCTGGCGATGAGAGCAAGTGCGCTCATCCCCGCACCGCCGATCCCCATGAAGTGCACCGTGCGCTTATCCGAGGGATTGAACAGTGCCATGATTGCCGGGCTAATGTAAGATGGTGCCGCGAGTTCTGAAAGTGCGCCTACTCGGTGAGTGTCAATAACTTGGACACTATCTCCCGGGCGGAGTTAGGCCGGCCTCGGGAACGGGCTCGCTGGGCCATCTGACTTCGGGCCGATTGATCACTCAGGAGGTGCAGAATCTCCTTGCGCAGTCGTTCGGCGGTCAGCTCCGGCTGAGGCAACAGGTAACATGCTCCGGCATCCGCCAGGACGCGGGCATTGTGACTCTGGTGATCAGCGGCGGCCGTTGGAAGCGGGATCAGGATACTGGGAAGTCCCCAGGCGCACAGCTCGGCCACCGTAATCATTCCGGCCCGAGACACCACCAGATCCGCCACGGCATAGGCGTCGGCCATGGGGTCCAGAAAATCCACCACCCGCACGCTGCCCGACTGATACCGCTCGAACTGCGGGTACGTGGCCCGCCCGGTCACCCAGATCAACTCTGCCTCGCCGGGACCACCATCGGTCAACCATCCAGCCACGGCGAGATTCAGCGCCAGCGCGCCCTGACTGCCCCCGGTCACCAGCACCACTGGACGACCGATACTCAAGCCAAATTTTCTTCGGGCCGCTTCCCTCCTCTCGGGCGAAGGAGGCACGATGGGATTTCCGGTATCGAAGACCTGCGTGTGGGCTCCGAATCGAAGCAGGCGTCGCGCCTCCGGCAGGCCGAGGTAGACATGGCGTACTCGGCGGCTGAGCCATCGGGTGGCGAGTCCGGGATAGGCGTTCTGTTCCTGGATCGCCGTTGGTATCCCGTGCCGTGCCGCCCACCACACGACCGGGCCCGAGGCGTAGCCTCCGGTGCCCAGTACGGCCGCCGGCCCCTCGGTGTCGAACAGCCGGCCGATCTCACGCAGCAGGCGGCCCGCAACGAACGGCCACTTGATGTTGTTCCACCAGGCGCGACGATAGATCGGCTCTGATGGCAGGAGATGAAAACGATATTCGCGAGTGGGAAGGATTCGGGCTTCGACCCCCCGCACGGCACCTACGAGGACCGGTTCCAGCGAGGAATCATACTCACGTAGCGCATCGGCGATGGCCAGAGCCGGCATGAGGTGTCCGCCGGTACCACCTCCGGCGATGAGTATTCGCCCGGCAGAGCGGCGGGTACCCGCTCGCGGGTGGATGGGCAACGGGGGATTGGAAGTGTCAACCACGTGACAGTATGCCGGTCTGTTCCCCTCGTCTTCGCTCTTGGTGTATCTCAACTGCCCCGCTGCCACGCTCTCCCACCGCCCTGTCTTTTCTCCTCTCCCGCGGTCCCGCCGCTCGTGGACTCCCCCGCAGACGGCCAACGTTGATGAGGATGCCAGTTCCGAGCAACGAGATGACCTGGCTGGACCGGCCGTAGGACATGAACGGCAGGGTGAGTCCCGTCGTTGGGATGAGCCCCAGCGACACCGCCATGTGCATGAATGCAGTGAGACCGATCGTGGCGGTCAATCCCACAGCGAGATACTGGCCAAAGGGATCGGCGGCCGTACGGGCGATGCGGAACCCCAGCCAACAGAACAGGGCGAAGAGAGACACCACCACGAGGATCCCGAGGAATCCCCATTCCTCGCCGATGGTGCTGAAGAGAAAGTCTGAATAAGCATACGGCAGATAGCCGAGCTTCTGCTGCCCTTCCCCGAAGCCCACCCCCAGGAGCCGGCCCGATCCAATCCCGACCAGCGATTGATGGATCTGAAAGCCGGCCTCGGTTGTAGCATCGCCGGGGTTGAGAAAGGTCAACAGTCTCGCCAGCCGGTATTGCGCGTCCCGAATCTGCTGGAATACCAGGATCATTCCGAAGCCGGTCACCAGGGCGAAGTGGCCTATCTTGGCGCCAGAGGTGAACAGGACCAGACCTCCCAGCAGAGCCACCAGCGTTGCCATCGAGAGATTGGGCTCGAGCAGAATCAGAATCGCGACCAGGGCCAGGATTAGCAGAAACGGCAACACGCCTTTCTTGAACTCACGGACCTGCTGCCCCTTCTTCGAGGCCAGCATGGCACACCAGATCACCACGACCAGCCGAGCCACCTCCGAGGGCTGAAAGTTGAGGAGCCCGAAATCGATCCACCGGCGGGCGCCGTTCACCGAGGGAGCGATCGACCGAGTAAACGGCAAGAGCGGGATCAGCAGGAACATCAGCGTCAGCAGCAGGAGCGGCCAGGCCAGTTGCCGCCAGCGATAGTAGTCCAACCGCGAGGCCAGAAGCAGCAGTGCGCCCCCAACCACCGCGCCGGAGAGCTGCCGGAACGCGAACCCCACACCTGCGTTCTGGCCTTGCAGCGTCACCAGACTGGCCGCGCCATAGGTGGCGGCCACACCAAATACCAGCAGGGCCGCAGTAACCAGGCCCAATAGTCGCGTTTCCCAGCGCATCTCTCCCGGATGCCGTACGGCGCGCATCATAGACTCTGCACCACCGAGCGAAAGCGCTCGCCCCGTTCCTCGTAATTACGGAACATGTCGTAGCTGGAACAGGCCGGCGAGAGGAGAATCGCATCGCCCGGCCGCGCCAGCCGCCGCGCCGTGCTGAGAACCTCATCGAAGCTCCCCGCCGACACGACTTTCAGACTCGGTCCCAGATCCTGAAGAATGAGCGGCCCAGCCTCACCATAGGCCACCACGGCTCGGCAGCGGCCCTGCAGCGGAGTTACCAGCCGGGTGTACGGCTCTCCCTTGTGCCGTCCGCCCAGAAGGAGCACGAAGGGCCGATCGACGGCTGCGATCGCCACCTCGGTCGAGGTGATGTTGGTCGACTTGGAATCGTTGATCCAGAGGATTCCGTCGACCTCCCGGACCGGCTCGACCCGGTGAGGAATGGCGCGGAAGGACTGCAGTCCGGCCGCAATGCGGTGAACCGGCGCACCCAACTCTGCCGCCACCAGAGCGGCTGCCAGTGCGTTGGCCACATTGTGGTCCCCCAGCAGCGGCAGCGCGACGCGGGGCAGCACCTCCGAATTCCGGAGCATCAGCCGTCTCTTCTCTCGATCATACCATGCGTCTGCCTTGTCCTTGATCGAGAAGCGGATGTGCCTGCCGGGTACCTGGCGAACCATATCCTGCAGCACCGGATCATCGGCGTTGGTTACCCAGACCGAGCCGGCATCGGCATTGACGAACAGCCGAGCCTTGTCTCCGTAGTACTCCTCCAACGAGTGGTACCGATCGAGATGGTTGGGGGCGAGGTTGGTGACCACTCCAACCACCGGCTTGAGGTGAGGCGCATCGTGGAGCTGGAAGGAGGAGAGTTCCAGCGCCAGCCAGGGCGGTGGCTCCGGACGGCGAGCGACCTCAGAGAGCGGCAGGCCGATGTTCCCGGCGGCCTCGGTCGGGAAGCCTCCGGTGGACATCACGTGTGCAATCAGCGATGTGGTAGTGGTCTTGCCGTTGGTTCCGGTGATCCCGACGCAGCGGGTGCGGCGCAGCGCCAGAAATCCGATGTCTACCTCAGCGTAGATGGCGAGACCGGCGCGGCGGGCCGCCTCCAGCGCCGGCACGCCAGGCGGAACTCCCGGAGCAACCACGACGGCCGCGGCTTTGGCTATCCGCTCCAGATCGTGATGCCCGATGTCCACGGCCGCGCCAGCCCGGCCCAGCGCATCGGCCCAGTTCGCGAAGGGAGCGCCCTGCCCCGTATCCGAGGCGTAGACCGGGATGCCGAAGTCGCGGAGCAGCAGCGTGGCGGCAACCCCGCTCTTCCCCAGACCAACCACCGCGACTTCCCGTCCGCTGCTCAGCCACTGCTGGAAGAGCGCAACGCTGCGGTCCGCCACGGTCATCGGACCTTCAGCGTGGAGAGCGCGACCAGCGCACACAGCAGGCCCAGGATGTAGAAGCGAGTGACCACGGTGGTTTCGGCCCAACCCAGCTTTTCGAAGTGGTGGTGCAACGGAGCCATTCGGAAGACCCGGTGGGCATCGGCGTACTCCCTGCCCCGGGTCCGTTTGAACCAGCGGTAGGTGCCGGTCTGAATCAGGACCGACACCGCCTCGGCAGCAAATACTCCTCCGATCAGCAACAACAGGAACTCGGCTTTGAGCAGGATCGCCACGGTACCGAGCGCGCCCCCGATGGCCAGGCTGCCGGTGTCACCCATGAACACTTCAGCCGGATGGGCATTGAACCAGAGGAATCCGATGGTGGCACCCATGAGTGCCGCGCAGAATACCGCCAGCTCTCCTGCGCCGGGAAGATAGAACACGTTGAGATAGGTGGTGACATCCACCCGGCCGAAGAGGTAGGCAAAAACAGCAAACGCCGCCGCCGCAATCCCGGCCAGGCCGGTGGCCAACCCGTCGAGTCCATCGGTCAGGTTCACGGCATTGCTGCTCCCGGTGATGACCACCGTCACGAATACGATGAAGAGCCAGGGCGCGAAGTTGACGACCAGATACTTGAAGAAGGGGAGCGTAGTAGCGGTGGCTGGGATAGTATCGCTCGGCACCACCGGGTTGCTGATGAGGAACAGGCCGAGCAGCAGGCCGAAGCTGCACTGACCGGCCAGCTTCCAGCGCGCAACCAGCCCGCGGGATTTGCCCTGCACGATCTTGAGGTAGTCATCCAGAAAGCCGATGCACCCCATCCACAGGGTGGAGAGCATGGCCACAACCACGAATCGATTGGTCAGCGGAGCCCAGAGCAGCGTTGGGACGACCGTGGCTAACAAAATGATAAGCCCACCCATGGTGGGCGTGCCCCGCTTGCTCTGGTGACTGGCGGGGCCCTCGGCGCGCACTACCTGCCCTACCTTGCGGGCTCGCAGCCTCCGAATCACGGGCGGCCCTACCAGAAACGCGAGCAGGAGCGCGGTCACCGTGGCCCCCGCGGCCCGAAAGCTGATGTAGTTGAACAGGTTGAAGATGATGTGCGTCTTGCCCAGCGGGGCGAGCCAGTGATAAAACATCGATCCTCAACGGGGATGAAGCGGAGCACCGGGGGGGTGGGCGTGCTCCGCGCGACTCGTGAGCGCCGGAAGTATACGCTCCAAGGCCACCCCACGGGATGCCTTCAAGACCACGAGCTCGTCGCCCCTGATATGCGGAGTGAGAAGCGGCGCCAGCGCCAGAGGATCAGCCGCCGTGAGCAGCCGGTGGCGGAGTGCTCCGGCGTAGGGCTCGAGTGCCGGAACGAATTCCCCGACCGCGGCGAGCAGCTCGGGATGCAAATCCACCAGCGCTTCGGCGATCTCCTGGTGCAGCCGCACTGAATCCTGACCCAACTCACGCATGGTACCGGCGACGAACACCAGGCGACGATCACT
>DASRIN010000159.1:0-2226 GCA_035649975.1 Gemmatimonadales bacterium | reverse complement strand
TCATGACCGCGGCCGCGGCGGCGACAGCACTCTTCCACCCGGTCAACCGGGCGATGCCGGACAATACCGCGATGAATGCCGTGGCGAGGATGAGGATGCCGATGTAGGAGCCGGACCGGCCCTCATCGATTCCAAAAACCCGGACAACGATTGCCTCGATGACCGCGCCGGTGCCCGTTGCCAGGGAGAGCCAGAGCCAGAACCGGCCCGGCTCAGCGCGCTTCACCGAACCGCCGGCGGCGTCAAGCGAGCTCTCCGAGAACGGTCCGCACGTCCCGGGCGAGCGCGCTGTTGGTCGCGACGGCGCTCTTTCCGAGGCCGGTCACCCGCCCGTCCCAGTCGGTGAAGACGCCACCCGCTTCCTGGATGATCGGGAGGAGCGCCGCCGAATCCCAGTCGCTCATGCGATGATCGACCATCGCCTCGGCGCGACCAGTGGCGACCAGCAGGTAGCCGTAGCAGTCACCCCAGGTGCGGCCGATCGCGGCAGCGCGGGTCAACCGCTCGATCGCTTCCTGCCGCTCGGCGGGCTTTGCGGCCCCCATATCGGTGGTGAGAATGGTGGCCTCGTCGAGTCGGGCGATGGTGCTCACACTCGCGCGCCCGCCTTCGTGCCAGCACCCTTCTCCCGGCGCGGCGCAGATCAGCTCATTGACCGCTGGGAATGCGGCGGCTCCGGCGAGTACCGTCTCCCCTTCGACCACCGCGATGAGGGTACCCCAGAGCGGCACTCCGCGAACGAACGTCTTGGTGCCGTCCACCGGATCGATGAGCCAGCGGCGGCCGCTGGTGCCGGGCGCCTCGCCGAGCTCCTCACCCATAATCGCGTCCTTGGGAAACCGGGCGGCGATCCATTCGCGCGCCAGCGTCTCCCCTTCCCGGTCGGCGCGGGTAACCGGGGAGCCATCGGCCTTCCACTCGACCGCCAGATTGCGGCGCCAATAGGAGAGAGCTCGCGCGCCGGCGAGAGCGGCAACTTCGGAAACTGCCTGGATCAGGCTCATGATGGAGATAATAGGCTAGTTCCCGGTTGCCTCTTGACATAACGTGTTATAACACCTATCTTTTTTCCCATGCCGAGCCAACTGCAGGACGAGCTCAAGCAGTCGAAGCCCTTCGAGAGCCTGGAGCAGGAGGCCGGCTTGAGTATCAAGCGGACCGCCGCGGAGCTGGACTATCGGGTGTCCGAAGTGCTGAAGCCGTATGGAATTACTGGCACCCAGTACAACGCCCTCCGGATCCTGCGCGGGGCCGGGAAAGAGGGCCTGTGCCGGAACGAGGTCCGGGACCGGCTGATCGCCCGGGTACCCGACGCGACCCGATTGCTCGACCGGATGGAGGAGATGGGCCTGGTGGCGCGGGCGCGCGAAGGGGAGGACCGCCGCTATGTGACCGCTCGCATCACCAAAACGGGTCTCGATCTGCTGGACGAGCTGCACGACCCGCTGGTTGCAGTCGCGCAGACACAGCTCGGACACCTCGGTCCCCAGAAGCTTCGGATGCTGATCGACCTGCTCGGAGAAGTCCGGCGGAAGTGTCGCTGATTTTTTTGAAGATATAAGTGTTATGACACTGGTTGTGACAAGACGCAACGGGCAGTTCAAACTCAAGGAGGATGTATGAGCACGACCACCAGAACCCAGACCGCCCTCACGATGCTGCGCGTCGTCGTCGGCGCCATTTTCGTCGCACACGGAGCGCAGAAGTTGTTCGTGTTCGGGCTAGCCGGAGTGACGGGAATGTTCGGGCAGATCGGCATTCCGCTTCCCGAGATCACCGGCCCGCTCGTCGCGCTGCTCGAGTTCTTCGGCGGGCTCGCGCTGGTTGCAGGCTTGCTGACCCGCTGGGCCGCGCTCGGCCTCGCGATCAATATGCTGGGCGCAACGCTGCTGGTGCACGCGAAGGGCGGGTTCTTCATGCCGAGCGGGATCGAGTTCACCCTGGCGCTGGGGGCGGCTTCGCTGGCCTTTGCGGTGATGGGCGCGGGCGACTACTCACTCGACAGCCTGCTCGCGCGGCGACGGGCTCGCTAGCCACGGCCTTCCGGGAAGCCGTAGATTGAAGCTGGGCGTTTGGAGTTGGGAGTTGGGGAATGGGGACGCTACCCCAACCCCACTCTCCCAACTCCCAACCCCATCAGAGTCGAGGCTATGAGCACTTCCCGGCAGCGCCCCGGTTTGTTCCTGATACTTCGTCGTGCATTCCGCCGGCGCTGCCCCAACTGCG
>DASRIN010000158.1:0-2313 GCA_035649975.1 Gemmatimonadales bacterium | reverse complement strand
CACCAGCAGGATCTGCCAGCTGACGCCGATCGCCGCGTTGGCGCGGAACCCGACCAGATGACCAACCAGCACGTGATCGACAATTCCCTGCAACCCACCGACGATGTTGGTGAGCATGGTGGGCCAGGCCAGCTTCCAGACCGCCGGGCCGAGCGGTCCCTCGACGAGGGAGCGATCGTAGACGGGTGCCCGAGCTGCTCCGGTGACCTCGGGCTTCGGCACCGCGGCGGGAGCTGAACGAGACATGTCAGTCGAGGTCATGGCCGGCTGAGAAGCGCCTGGCGGGCGAAGAGGGCGCAGGGGATTCCAACGAAGAGCACGTGCACCACGATGGTGAGGGAGACCCACAAGGGGTCCGGGGAACCAGGGCCGGCGGCGCTGAGCGGCACGACCACAAAGTTCATAACCAAGTAAAGCAGCACACCATAGAAGGCGCCGGACAGCCAGGGCCGCCGCCAGAGCAGCGGCCACCGCCGCGCGGCCAGGTAATACACCACCGCCATCGTTATGGCGATGAAGAAGTGGAGGAACAGGCCCAGGGCGGCAGTGCGGGAGCCGCCGTCGAAGCTGGCACTCCCCAGCAGTCCGGCGGCGACCGATTGCAAGATGCGCCGGGCCGGCACACCTGCCTTGAGAGCCCAGAAAAGGCAGGCATACACGATGTCCAGGGTGCCCGCCACCAGTCCGCCCGCCAGGACCAGCCCCGCTGGACCGATTGGATGTCTCGACACGGCGGCCGTCGTCATGTCGAGTACTCTGCCACGGTCAAACCGCGGCCATCACCTTCTCGTCGGCGCTGTCGCCGAAGACGGCCGGCACCAGGGCGCCGGTCTGCCGGAGATAGACGACCAATTGCCCCCGATGGTGATACCAGTGATTGAGCAGCACCGAGCGAAGAAATGCCCCCCGGGGAATGCTCCATAGCTCCTGGTCGCCCTTTATCATGCTCCAGGGTGCAGCCAGGTCGGTGTCCTCCATTTCGCCGAGGAGCCGTCGGGCCCGTTCCATGCTGTCTTCAAAGACCGCGAGGATCTGCGCCCGGCTGGTGGCGCCGGGTCTGGGGATCGGGGTGTTCACGTCGAAGGGCCGGCGCGACACCTCGATGATGGCTCCGGGCAGGTTGGCGACGTGCATGGCCAGCTGACCCATCGTCATCGACTTGGAATGGGGCCGCCATTCCAGCTGGTCCTCCGGGATCCGCTCGAGCACCCGGCGGGTGCCTGGGGCCTCCTGCTCCAGCTCCTGTAGGATGTCACTGATCGTCAGCATGGCGCCTCACCCGCTTACCAGCGCATGGATATTGCCGTCCGGATCCTTGAACCAGGCGGCCTTCATGCCTCCGCCTTCGTGGATATCGCCCTTGAGAGTAAGTCCCGGCAAGTTGTAATGCTCGAAGGCGACTCCCTTGCCTCTCAGGCCCTGCACCACCTTTTCCATCTCCTTACCGATGACCCAGGTAGCAGCAGTGGCCTTGTTGCTGCCAGCATACTGAGAGCGATACACCAGGATCTTGGCGCTGCCCGCCTGATAGGTCAGCGCTTCCTGCTCCTGAGCGTCGACTTGCTTGAGGCCGAGGGTTCCCTCATAGAACCGTTTGGCGGCGTTGAGGTCTTTCACCGCCACCGTGGCCATGGTCTCCTTACCTCCCAGCATTGCCCGCCTCCTGACCGGCTGCCGCGCCGCTCATGGCCGCGCTCGTGTCGTTTTCCCACACCGCGATGAGGTTCCCTTCGAGGTCGTTCAGCTGGGCGAACCAGCCCATCCCCGGCACCGGCGTCTTCCCCATCAGGATCTTGGCCCCGAGCTGCTCCGCTCGGCCGACCGCCTCGTTCACGTTCTCGACGTTGATGTAGTTGACCGGCGGCTGGTTGGGGTACATTCGGCGCATGAGACCCCCATTCACACCCGGGCGAGCCGGGCGTCCATCAGGACCGGTCGGCACGGTTTGCACCACCCAGTACTCCATGCCCCCTGCCACCGAGCCCTCGAACTTCTTGATGTCCCAGCCGAACAGTTCGCGGTAGAACTCTGCGGCCCGCTCCGGATCATCGGCCGGAATCTCGAAATGCACGATTGTGTGATCCATGATGCGCATCCTCCCGAGAATGTGTGTCACGATCAGTGGTCGCTAGTCACTAGTCGTTAGTCACTAGTCACTGATCAAGCTCTCCGTTGGCCGGCTACCGAACCAAAACAAGCAACCAGCAACCAGCGACTAGCGACCAACTACATACCAAGCAGTATGTACTGTCCGGTCCCGTGCTCGTCAAGACGCATTGACAGGGCCGCGGCAAAATCGTTACATACCAGGTG
>DASRIN010000157.1:0-3832 GCA_035649975.1 Gemmatimonadales bacterium | reverse complement strand
CGCGAGCACGGCGCCGCGGCGTCCGGCCGGAGGATACTTCATGAATTTGACGCACTCTTCCACCTGGGCGCGCGCGGTCACGCGGGGCAGCATGAGGCCCTGGGCCCCCCCGTCCAGCGCCTGGGCGACATGGGCGTAGGTGAGCTCCGGGATCCGGACGACCGGTGTCACCCCCGCGTCCCGGGCGCCGCGGCTCAGATCGGCGATGGTCTCGACCGAAAAGGGACCGTGCTCGTTGTCGATCAGCACGAAGTCGAAGCCGGCGTTGGCCAGCATGGTCATGACCGACGGCTGCCGGAGCTCGACCAGCATCGTGCCGATGGCGAGCTGACCCTGGGAGAGGCGTTCCCGGAGCCGGTTCGGTGGGATGATGGAGTTCGGCACGAGTATCCTGGTCTGAGTAGCGCTAACTGCTCTCTGCGAACGGCTATTGACCGTTGGCAGTTAGCCGTTAGCAGTTAGCGATCCGCCAATGGCGGCTCGCAGCGCGCGGAAGGCGCGGGCTCGATGACTCACCGCGTCCTTCTCCTCATCGGTGGCCTCCCCGAACGACTTCTGCAGATCATCACTCCAGAACAGCGGATCGTAGCCGAAACCCGAGGTACCGGCCGGCGATGCGAGTACCCGACCGGTGCAGGCGCCTTCGAACGTCTCCGGAAAACCATTCGGCTTCCGATAGAGCACCAGCACGCAGCGGTAGCGGGCGCGACGCTTGTTCTCGGGCGCTCCGGAGAGCCGCGACAGCAGGAGCGCGTTGTTGGCCGCGTCGACTTCCTTCTCGGTCCCTTCGGCCCCGGCCCACCGGCGGGATCGCACTCCCGGCTCACCGCCCAGCGCAAACACCTCGAGGCCGCTGTCGTCCGCCACCGTGGGCAACCCGGTCTGTTTCGAGAAATACTCGGCCTTGGCGCGGGCGTTGGCTGCGAAGGAATCGCCCAGCTCGAGCCGGTCCTCCGCCTGGGAGCGGTGCGCGCCGGCTTCGTCGGGAAACACCACATCAATTTCGCTCCCGGCGAGGAGCCGGCGGACTTCCCGCTGCTTGCCGGGACTGCGGGTGGCCACGAGGAGCTTCACCAGCCCAGCGCCTTTCGCTGCAGCTCGAAGAGCACGGCAATGCCGCGGTGCGCGCTGTCCACGATCTGATCGAGCTGCGGGCGGGAAAACGTCCCGTGCTCACCGGTTCCCTGCACCTCCACGAACGCGTCCGGGGCCAGCATCACCACGTTGGCGTCCACTCCCGCGTCCTTGTCCTCGGCATAGGCGAGATCGAGAAGGACGGCGCCGTTCACGATCCCGACCGACACCGCGGCGACCAGAGTCCCGAATGGGGACGGCTGCGCGGTGCGCTCCGCCAGCCAGGCACAGGCATCGGCGAGTGCCACACATCCACCGGTAATCGCCGCGGTCCTGGTTCCGCCGTCGGCCTGCAGCACATCGCAATCGACCCGGATGGTGTATTCGCCGAACGCCATCGTCTTCATGGCCGCTCGCAGGGACCGACCGATCAGCCGCTGGATCTCCTGGCTCCTGCCTCCGGGCCCATTGCGCTCCCGGGGAGTGCGCTCGAGTGTTGCCCGGGGGAGCATGGAGTACTCGGCCGTCACCCACCCTTCGCCGGAGCCCTTCTTGAAGGGAGGTGCTCCGGTCTCGACGCTCGCGGTGCAGTGCACCAGCGTCCCACCGAAGCGCACCAGACAGGAGCCCTCGGCGTAGGGATTGGCGCCCCGCTCCAGAACCACGGGACGCAGTTGATCGGAGGTTCGACCGTCAGGTCGCGGCACGGCAGCGCTCCACGAGGGCGGTGGTAGAGTATCCGGCAACGAAGGGGATGGTGAGGACCCGGCCGCCGGCCGCTTCGACCGCATCGGCTCCGACGATGGCCTCCCGGGCATAGTCGCCACCCTTCACGAGCAGGTCGGGGGCCAGTGCGGTGATGAGGCTGAGGGGAGTCGGCGCATCGAACATGACCACGGCATCGACGGCCGCGAGCCCGGCCAGCACCCGGGCCCGGGCCCGCTCATCGGCCACCGGACGGCCGCTCCCCTTCGAGAGCGTGCGAGCCGATTGATCGGAGTTGACCGCCACCAGCAGATGGCTTCCCAGAGCGCGGGCCGCTTCGAGGTACTCCACGTGCCCGGGATGCAGGAGATCGAACACGCCGTTGGTGAACACCAGGGGCCCCGACAGGGACTTCCGCCAGGAGAGTGCCGCGTCCAGGGACATCAGCTTCGCGGCGGTCGATGGCATCGCTGTTATTGACGGACTTCCGCGACCGGTCTCAGGGTGACTTCCTTGTGCGTGAACGGCAGCGTGAGCTCGACTGTGTATTGGCTGCGGATGATCATCAGTGGCGGATGCTGGCTCCGCTGAATGACGATCCGCTGTGCTTCGGTGGGAAGACCGAGGTCCTGGGCCACGCCCTTGAGATGCAGCCTGATCTGGTCATCGGTCTGGGTGGCGGCAAACCGGGCGCTGGTTTCCATCTCGTCCTGAAACTTGTAGAAATTCCAATACACCCTGGCCGCGTCGATCCCGTAATACAGCACCGCCAGCAGGAGCATGATGGTGAAGAGGCAGCCGAGCGTGCTCGCGCCGCGAGTGCTGCGTCGTCGCGTTACCACTGCGATTGTGCTCCGTCCACGATGTCGGTGATGAGCTTCTCGAGCGCCCGCTTCCGGCCTTCGATTTCCCGCCCCGGATCGTATTCCCCCTGCACCAGAAGCCCGCGCTTCTCCCACAGGATCTTGTTCTCCTTCTGGTCCATGATCTGAACGTTCAAGGTGATCTGGACCATCCGCTTGGTGACCTGGGTCACGCCGGTCGTGGTCTGCCCGGTGAAGGACAACGGCAGGTCCGGGTCATACCGCTGGATCGAGCCGGTCACGATGGCATCGGCCTGGGTTTCCCCCGCGGCGCGCAAGCCCAGCCGACTCTCGACCGCCTCCCGCACTGCTTTGCTGATTTCCTGAGTCAGCGTCGGCTCCGGCGTGAGGTTGTCGAAGGGCAGCACCGCTACGGTACGAATCCCCGACGGAAGCCCCCCGCCGGTGAATTTGTACAGGCAGCCCCCTGCAAGCAGGGCGCTACCCAGGAGGAGCGGGACGAGTCCAGGTATCCGGCGCAAACGCGGCCGCCTTTTGATTCTGAATGAACGTGAGGTCGAGCTTCGCGGGACGCTCGGTCACCACCAGCCTGGAGCTCACGGGAAGGCCGTCCGGGCCGAATTTGGTCTCTACCCGGCCGATCCGCTTGCCGTTCTGTCGCACCTCGGCAATCAGCCGCCCAGCCGGCCCGGCTTCCCGAACGTACTCCACAGTATCCCCGACCGATACAAATTGCCAAGCAGTAATGATGCCGTTGACGACTTTTCGGACGCTGCTTCCCGGCTCGGGGCCGCGCGCAATTCCCAGCATCGCCCAGAAGAGCGGATAATTGGGGACCAGCTTCCTCACGTCTTCTTCAGGGTCGGCCCAGATCGACGTGTCACCGGTGACGAACGCCTGGGCGCGAGCACTGCCGAGTGCTCCCACGAAATCGAGGCGGACCGAGTCGGGGAGCGCCAGCCGGACCCGGCCACGACCTCCGGCCGATCCCTGCTCGTCCTGAAAACTCACCCGGAAACGCAGCTCGCGATTCTCGGCTGGGCGGGTCGAGGCGGCCCACTGGGCGGCCTCTTCCAGGCTTGCCGGGGCCAGCCCAACCGGCACCGGCAATGGGGCCAGACCCCCGCTACAGGCAGCGGCAGCCAGGACGGCAAATGGCAGGAGGCGGTGCGGAACGCGTTCCATATGCTTCATGATAGCGGAGTCTCCCGGTTCAGAAGAGCCGCACG
>DASRIN010000156.1:0-13728 GCA_035649975.1 Gemmatimonadales bacterium | reverse complement strand
GATCGCGTTCGAGGATGGAGCCGATTGCGGCTTTGATGCCGGCACCGCTGTTGATGGGCTCGAGGCCCCCGCTGGTGGGTCCGGTCATTCCTGCAGGTCGATGCGGTCCAACTCTCGATCGGTGGCGCCTTCGCGCAGTCGGCGGAATACCGATTCCAGAAGCTCGACTCCGGTAAGCAGGCCCACGGTCAGAAAGGTCAGGACAATTGACGCCAGCAGATGTCCCAGACCAATCAGGGAGCCCAGAGCCGCCAGCACCCAGATGACCGCCGCCGAGGTCACGCCGACAACGGCGCCTTCCCGTGCGAGGATTACCCCGCCGCCGAGGAAGCCAATGCCGGTGACGACCTGGGCTAATACCCGGGTGGGATCCACCCTCTCGCCGCCAAAGGACGAGCCCAGTCCGACAAACAGCTCGGTGCCGAGACAGATCAGAATGCTGGTCCGGATGCCGGCAGCCTTGCCTCGCAGCTGCCGCTCGAGCCCGATGATGCCGCCGCAGAAAATCGCGGTTCCGATGCGGAGCCAAAACTCCACACTTTCCGGGTCGAGTGGATCGAAGGAGGCGTCCATTTATCGGCGGCGAGGAACCACGACCGGAACGATTCCAAAGACCTGTTCATCTACCCACTGGAGGAGCGCGTTGTCCAGTTCCGGGAGCTCCTGTCCCGGAACGTGGGGCAAAACCGGCCGGCGTTTCCCCTCGTTCATCAGATACCACATCGGCGGTATTGCCTGGACTCCACGCCGCTCGTTGGCGACCTGCGCCTCGTAGGAGACGAAGTGAAATTCCCGGCCCCGGTGGTGCAGGCGTCGCTGCTCGACTTTATGGTTGCTCACGTGTGCTCGCTCGCTGGATTCGAAGGCCGGTCGCCCGCTCGAGCCCGGGACCGTACGCGGAGAGAGCCCGCGTGCCGCGAAATCTAATCGCGATCACCCTCCGCCGAGGATGATCTGGTCCCGATCCAGCAGATCGGGATGAGCCTGGAGCCAGGCCTGAACTTTCTCCCGGACCGACTGCTCGGTGTCGGCCGGGCCGGCAGGGAGCTTGGTCAAAGCGGTTCCGCCAATGGTGACATACCACATCGGGGGCTCCCGGCGGGACAGGGGTGCACCCGAGTCGGTTTGCGCCTCATTGAGTGCCGCGGTGATCTGCTTGCCCCGGTACTCGAAGTCCACCTGCTTCATGCTGGCTCCCTCAATTGACGCCCCCGGCCGCAGGCTTGGAAGGCTGGCCAAAGCGGACCTCCACCTCATAGCCATCTGGATGGATCAGCGCTCCCAGCAATCGGCGCGCGCTTTCCTCGGCGTGGGTAACGACGCCCAGCTCTCCCGCCGCTGCGGTCAACTGGGTCCGGGCCAGGTCATAGATGGTGTCACGGTCCTCCGGGCGAAACGGATTCCACAACCCGCTGCGCTCGTCATAGGTACGCAGCTGGGTTACCTCCACCGCGAGTACTTTGGCGTGGGGCAGCACGATTCGCACCCGACGGCTCGCGTGGTCCACATCCACCTGGGTTCCTTCATCCAGGTCCATGCCGGCTAGGACCTTCCCGGTCACCACGACCAGCGAGCGCTTGGTCGACCCCATTCGCCGGTTCTGGTACACCACGACATCCCGCACGCTGGTCTCGCTGGACACCAGCCGGGCCACGGCCCGCATCTGTTCAACCACGACGCCGTGAGTAACCGTGGTCTCGCCCCTTCCGGGAAGCAATCCTGCCCCAGGAGCGAAGTGCCGAATGGCTGTAGCGATGAGCAGGAGGGCCCCACCGAGGAGCAGGAGAGTGACAAGGATGGTGGCGAGCGGCCGGGGCTCGCGGGGTGCCGGCATCGGCCGCTCAGAATTCCCTGCGCTTCATTTCCTTGAACAGGCGCTCGGTCTCCGCCTTATCCTCTTCCGGGGGAGGACGCAGCGTGGGATCGAACTGCCTCGATCGGTCCCGTTTGGGCTGAACCGATTTCTGCGCGTTCTTCTTGGCCAGTCTCTCGATCCGGGCATCATCCCGTTTGGACATCGCAACTCCCGATGGGGTTACCCTGGAATCTAAACACCGTCCACCACCAGCATCTCGGTCTCGGCACAGGACTGCCGCAGAGCCTTAGCGGGGGCGTACTCAGGCGACGCCCACCAGGCTCTCCCCGCGGCTGCGTCGGGAAATTCGAGCACTACCAACCGGGCCGGTTTCCAGGATCCCTCCAGCGTCTCCGTCGCCCCGCCCCGAACGACGTAGCGCCCTCCGTAAGCAGCGACCGTCGGGGCAGCAAGCTGTTTGTAGCGCTCGTACGATTCCCGGTCGAGGATCGTGATATCAACAATTACGTAGGCGGGCATCTCAGGCTCCAATGCCTCGGGCCATGGCCGTCGCGGCAAGCACCATGAGAACAATGAGCCAGGCCTGAATGAAGCTGATGGTTCCCAGTCGGCGGGCCGAGCTGGTATCGAGCGGCTGCCCCAGCCGCACCAGGCGCCTCCACCTGACCAGCGTCAGCATGGGAGAGATCTCCAGTGCCAGGATCACGAGCAGCAACCCCATCTTCGTAAGAAACACGTGATTGGCTAGGTAGTAGCCGGTCGGCTTCTCCAGGCCAGCCAGGAGCCGCCAAACGCCGGTGCCGATCCAGAGCGCAGCGGCGGCGCCCCACAGGCCGTCCGCCAGAAAGACTCGCCGCAGCCCATCACGATCCAGAACCGACTGGAGTGCCCGCCCGCGCACCCAGACGGCTCCGAGACCGATGCCGAGGGCGAGGAGATGAAGTGCGGCGAGCAACCAGCGAAGAACTATGGCTTCCGCTCCATGTAAATGAGGGACCCAGGTCCCACGGTAAACCCCATGCCCGAGTACAGCGACTCGGCGTCCCGCGTCAGCAGGGCCACCCGGCGGAATCCCTGAAGGGCCGGATGGCTCAACATGCATTCCGAGAGCCAGCGCCCCAGACCGCGCCCCCGGTAGGGCTCGGCAACCACGACGTCGGTCCAATAGGCGTAGGTGGCCAGATCGGTCACGACTCGCCCCAGTCCAATCAACTGGTTGCGCTCGAGCAAGCCAAAGCTGACCGAGTTGGTCAATGCCCGATCCAGGACTTCGCGGGTCAGGTCCCGAGCCCAAAAGGTGGCGCGCAGCAGCTCCAGTGCCGCGTTCACGTCGATCCGCGCCCGATCGGTGGTGACGAGAAAGTCACCCCGCTGGAAGGTGACCGGCGAATCGTTCACGAGCTTGGTCGCAGCCGGGCAAGTATCTAGGCGCGACGGTCCGACAGGGGAGCGCCCCCACGGGACCGGCGCCACAATAGCAGCAGCATTGCCAGCAGATTGGCTCCGGCTAAACCCGCCCCAACCAGGATCATCCCGCGGGCCAATGCCCGCAGAATCCCCAATTGTCGCACATCGATCACGAACAGCAACACCTTGGCGGTGAGGAATGCGGCAGCCCCGGAGAAGAGTAGCAGCTGCAACAGCAACAGTGGCCGGTAGCCCATACCGGCATAGAGCCAATAGAGCGCCAGCGCCACGAGCATCCAGGCCAGGAGAGCGGTCCGGGTACTGTGGCCCAGGGGAAGCTCCTTCAGGATGGGGACCACCAACAGTGCCAGAGCCCCCAGCATGAGAAGCAGCCTCCAGCTGGCACGCCAAAGCTGACGCGGCGTGGCGTCCTCGGCGGTTGGCAATGTCGGTTCGCGCTCCACAAGGCCTCGTTGTAGTGTCAGGTTCATTCTACGCGCGAGGAGCGCGTTCGGGAACGGCTGGCTCCCGGATTCCACGCCACCTCCCAGAGGAACCCATCAGGATCAGCGAAATAGCCGACGTATCCCCCCCAACTGGTGGGACCCGCCGGCCGAGTGATGCGCCCACCCGCGGCGGTGATTCCGTGCAGCAGACGATCCGCTTCTTCGCGAGAACCGACATTGTGAGCCAGGGCAAATCCGGAGAAGCCTGAGCCCCCGGCCGAGACCCCGGCATCCGCGGCGAGCTGGGCTCGCGGGTACAGAGCCAGCCGGCTTTCCCCCAGGTCGAAGAATGCGACACCCGGAGGTGATTTCAGCTGGGACAGGCCCAGGCCGCCGGCATAGAACCGGATGGAGCGGGTCAGATCCTCCACCCCGAGGGTGATATAGCTGATTCGGCGCTGCATGCTACGGGTTCTCTGGTAAATCCACGTCCGGTCGGCTATGAAGCACGGACGCCAACGTGCCGATGATTGAAGGGCCATGACCATACCCCCGCAGAACCCCAACACCGCCCTGGAGCGAATTCCGACCGTCATTGTAGCGGATCACGATGAGGTGGGAATACGGGTTGCCCAGCGGATCGCCGACCTGATCCGATCCCGCGCGGCCGCGGGCCAGCCGACCGTGCTGGGACTCGCCACTGGCTCGACTCCTATTGGAGTGTATCGCGAGCTGATCCGGATGCACCAGCAAGAAGGGTTGAGCTTCGCCCAGGTCGTCACCTTCAATCTGGACGAATACTACCCGATGGACCGGCGGAGCATTCACTCCTACCATCGGTTCATGTGGGAGAATTTCTTCGACCAGCTGGACATCATTCCCGCCAACGTCCACCTCCCCCCTGGCGATCTGCCTCGCGAACAGGTCGACGCCGAATGCCAGCGCTACGAGGAAGCCATTGAGGCCGCGGGTGGGATCGACCTTCAGATCCTGGGGATCGGCAGAACCGGACACATTGGCTTCAACGAGCCGGGCTCGGGAGCGGAAAGCCGTACCCGCCTGGTGACCCTGGATCTGGTGACCCGGAAGGACACCGCCGCCGATTTCTTCGGAGAGGAGAACGTTCCCCGCGAGGCCATCACCATGGGAGTGGAAACGATCTTCGAGGCGCGGGAGATTCTCATCCTGGCCACTGGAGAGCACAAAGCGGAGATCGTGAGGCGGGCGGTAGAGGGCGAGGTCGACCACGAGGTGGCCGCAACGTTCCTCCAGCGGCACCCGAACACCACGTTTTACCTGGACCAGGCGGCCGGGGCAGGACTCACCCGTATTGCGACGCCCTGGCTGCTGGGGTCGGTGAAGTGGACCGACTCCCTCGCGGTTGCGGCCGTCGTCTGGCTCTCGAAGCAGACCGGCAAAGCAATTCTGAAATTGACCCAGCGCGACTACGCCGAGCACCATCTCTCTTCTCTAGTGGCACGCCATGGCTCGCCCGGTGCGCTCAATGGCGAGGTCTTCAACGCGCTGGGAGCCAAGATCCGCGGCCGTTCCAAGCTGCCGCGCCAGAGCCGCATCGTCTGCTTCTCTCCCCATCCGGATGATGACGTGATCTCGATGGGTGGGATCCTGCACAAGCTGGCGGTGAACGCCAACGATCTCACGGTGGCGTACATGACCAGCGGCAACCTTGCGGTCTTCGACCACGACGTACGCCGGCACCTGGATTTCATCGGACGACTCGCCTCCGAGCGGCGAGTACCGCCGGAAGCGGCCCTGGAGCTGCAACGCTGCGTCAACCAGTTTCTGGCGCAGAAGCGTCCCGGCGACGTTGATATTCCCGAGGTACAGGACACCAAGCGGCTCATTCGCGAGTCGGAGGCCGTAGCGGGGATCGGCACGCTGGGACTGGAGGAGCGCTCCGCCCGGTTCCTCAATCTGCCGTTCTACCAGACCGGCAAGGTGAAGAAGGACCCCATCGGTCCGGACGATGTTGCCATCGTGCGGCATCTCCTGGAGGAGACCAGGCCCGCGATCGTGTTCGTAGCGGGCGATTTGTCCGATCCGCATGGAACCCACCGCCTCTGCAAGGAGGCCGTCTCCCGGGCCCTGGACGAGTACGTGAGCGGAGGGAATCCGCGTCCCGAGGTTTGGCTCTATCGGGGAGCCTGGCAGGAGTGGTCGGTCACCGACGCCACCTGGCTGGTGCCCCTCTCGCAGGAGGAGCTTCGGCTCAAGATCCAGGCGATCTTCAAGCACCAGTCCCAGAAGGACACGGCGCCCTTCCCCGGACCCGACGAACGGGAGTTCTGGCAGCGGGTCGAGGCGCGCAACAAGGGGACTGCTGCGGAGCTTGACCGCCTGGGCCTGGCGGAATACTTCGCCATGGAGGCTTATGTAGTGGAAAGGTGACCGACCTCACGATGCAGAGATTCCTCCCGGCATAGACTGAGACGATGACCTGCTCGAGATTGATTGCGATCAGGCGGGCTCGAGCACCCTATGAACGACCCAGTGCTGCGATCCCGGCACGATCAGCGGGCCCAGTGCGTCCGAATGCGCGCGGAACTGCGGCGAAGACATGCCGGCCAGGGCGGCTTCGAAGTCGGCCAGCGACTCGAAGAGGTACTCATCGATCAGGTGAGAGGCGGAGGCGCCAACCAGGCCGGCCAGTAAGCGGGTGCCCCGCGCTCTGCGGAACTCGGAGCTGGCAAACTTCTCCGCACCCCATGCTCGCATGATCCGAACCGCCTCCGCTTGTTTGCCATAGAGGATATCGAGGTGCCACTGACACACGAGCATCGAACCCCCGCGTTGTTGGTCTAAGGCCTCCAGCTGTCTCGCCGGATTCCCAGCTCGTTCTGGATGAGATCCACCACCTGTTGCGGTGTTCCCGCGTGAAGCAGCCGGGATCGGCCGCGAATTCCCTGGAACAGCACCCGAGCCGGCTCCGAAGCTCCTAGCAGGATCACCGGCTTCTCCGCCCTCAACCCGAGCGCGATCTCGGAGACGGTGCCCGGCCCCTCGACCCCGCAGGCCACGATCACATCACTGGAAAGCACGTTTATCATGTTGCGCGCTTCACCCATCCCGGTGAAGACCGCAATGTCCAGGTCCCTGCCTTCGCCGCCGCCGGCGCCGGGGAGGATGCCCAACGTCAGGCTCCCGGGTACCCCCTTGGCTCCGGCGGAGGCGGCGCCCATGACCCCCTCCGGGCGCCCGCCGGTCAGCAGGACCCACCCCCGCTCCGCCACCAGCCGGCCCAGCTCGCGCGCAGCTGTCAGGTTCCCGGCACTGGGCTCACCCGCCCCCATCACACCGATCACTGGTCGTCGCATGAGCCAACATGCTTGCGAGGGCCGCTTAGCTTTGATGCATGCGAAAGTCTTTCCGCCACGCCGTCCGCCTCTTCTGGCGAGCCATCCGGCTGCGCTGCCCGAACTGTGGAGGACGGCCCATCTTTCACAGCTGGTTTCGGATGCGCCGGCACTGCCCGGCCTGCGGACTTCCCTTGGAGCGGGGCGAGCAGGGCTACCAGGTCGGATCGTACATGTTCAATATCGTTGCCGCCGAGCTGATTTTTGCCCTGTGCTTCCTCGCCATACTGCTGTGGACCTGGCCGTCCCCACCCTGGTCGCTGCTGCAGTGGGGCGGCGTCATTCTCATGGTGCTCGCCCCGCTGCTGTTCTATCCGTTTTCCAAGACCCTCTTCCTTGCCTTTGACCTCTTGTTCCGGCCCGCCACACCGGATGAGCTAGCGTGAGCCGGCCCTTGGCCGGAGCAGCCACCACACCAGCGCCGCGATAGTCAGACTCAGCAGGGCCACGGCGGTGTTCTCCAGAAATGACTGCCGGTAGGCGCCGGCACTCGAAGGATCCAGCGCAGACCAGCGCTGCCACTCCATCCACGACTGCGCCGCTCCCACGATGCGGCTCCCGGCAATGAACCCGGTCAGCAGCACAACCAGGTAGCGGATGGCCTGCACCATCCGGCTGGGCGTCAAACGTGATCCACGACCGCCCGAACCCCGCTCTCTCGCGCGCAATGTGCGCAACAGTAGAACGTCCCGTCCGCTTCGATGCCGTGTCCCACGATCTTGCAGCCGCAGTGTTCGCAGACCGGGGCGAGCTTGTGAATGGCACACTCGAAGCTGTCGAAGGTATGGGTGTTGCCGGCGGCCACGACCTGGAAAGACAGGTAGTAGTCGTTGCCGCAAACTTCGCATCGAGCCATTTGGAACCTCCTTTTCAGTAGGGCAGCACTACGCTGCCCACGTCCGAAGACTGTCCCGGGAACACCCGAATCACCAGCCTACCTCGAGGCAGCTCTACTTCATCTGTTTCCACATGCCGAGCACCCGTCCGTCCGGATCCTCGAACAGTGCCAGCTGTCCCACGCCCGGCACCTCGACGTTCTCAACTACCATCCGGCCTCCAGCCTGCTGGATCTTCCGGCTATACTGCTCGAGGTCGTCCACATCGATGTAGAAGGCGAGCTTCCCTGGCCAGGGACCGCGTTGTGGTTTCATGATCCCTCCATTGATTCCACCCTCACCGCCGGTCTCCACCAGACGATAGTCCAGCTCCGGTATGGCCCGGATAGTCCAGCCGAAGACCTTCTGATAGAACTCAGCGATTTGCGCCGGCTCCTCCGACCACAGCTCCCAATGCACAACCGGTTGTCCCATGCTGCGCTCCTGGCTAAACGTCTCCGGTAGAACCCCGCTTCTCACGGTTGAGTTGCTCATCCCTACGGAGCAGCATCCAACCGCCGACGATCGCGGCAAGGTAGATCAGGAAGCCGAGCAGATAGATGGCGCCGCCGAGCGTCTGATCCCGCTCCAGCCACCCCCAATTGCCCAAGAGCATCGCCCAATCGTGCTCGCCGCCACCGACCAGCGGCAGTTCCTGGGTGCGGGCGTCCTTGACGTAAACTGAGAGATTCCAGCAGTTCTGGCCCATCCACCAGAGCGGAACTGTCGATCCGTGCAGGTCACCGCTGCGCCAGAGGGCCACCAGGAATACGGCCGGTACCAGCAGTTGAAGGAGGCTGCCGCCTAGAATGGTGAGGGTCTCACCGCCCACGGCAAAGATTAGGTGCCCGGTTTCGTGGATCGCCAGGTCGAGGCTGTCCAGCCAGCGGTATCGGGCTGGATTCTGAAGACAGATCCAGCCGTACGCGGCAAGAACCAGGGTGAGGGCAGCCCGCCAGCGTCGCTCGGTGGGTGAATACCTACTCAACCTCGGCTCCCGCCTTTACCAGCAAGTCGCGGAGGAGGGTGCGATGGCAGCGCGACTCGTCCTCGCAGTAGCAGCCGAGCGAGAAGTTACTGGTCCGGGACAGGCTGGCGAGAAGGGGGATAACGTGCCGGCCCGGCGGCCGTGCCATCTCAGCCAGGTAGCGCCGGCGAAAGGTGTCCCAGCGCTTGCCGCTCAGCTCTGCCTGTTGCGCGTAGGCCAGCAGCTCGGCACTGGGAGCCAGCTCGGGAAGCCACACATCGTAGTAGTCTCTGCTGGAATAATCCTCCTTCCGCACGCCTCGAGGAGGCCGGCGCACGGTCCCCAGTCGCGGCCCCTCTGCCGACTTGCGTGGGGTGCCCAAGCGAACCACGCGGATCGCCATGTGAGGAACCTCAGTAGCGGTTCGTGTTCAGGTGGGCGACCTTCCAGTCCCGGGTGTAATAGGTTGTCACAATCACCTGCTCCGCCGGACCAATCCCTCGACTATAGCACGCCCGCTCGATCGGAGCGCCGAGCCACACCATCTTCCGCCGACTTACCACGTCGCAGCCCAGGGAGGTCCAGCTCGGGGCCTGCTTGAGTAGCTGCCCCAATTCGGTCCGGACAGCGGGAGAGAGAAAGCGGTGGAGGCCGGGCGTGACCAGCTCAGCATCACGGCCTCCGGCCAGCTGTTGCAGGATCCGATCGGCACCCTGCGGCGGCCGCGGTCCGGGTAACGCGGCAGTGAATCGAGGAGGAGGTCTTAAGTCCGGTTCGACGATCCCGGCAACTCCTTCCGCGAGCGACCCCGTCTCGGCGGAGGCCAGGTTGGCCAGCACGATCACCGTGAGCTGGTACTCGGGATAGCGGTGGATTGCCGTCTTGAACCCCTGCCAGGCACCGGTGTGCCCGATACGTCGATGCCCCCGCTGGTCGGTGAGATCCCAGCCGAAGCCATAGGGGAACAACCCGCCGTCTTTCAGCCGCACCGGCTGCCAGGCGGCCCGGAGCACCGTCGAATCCGGAATCCGACCCTGGTTTAGGGAGACGGCCCACGGGATCATATCGTTCAGGCTGAGGTACAGCGATCCATCCGCGGTGGTGTTGAGGCTCGGCGCTACCCACTCCTGGTTCTTGAGCCGTCCCTTCACCAGCTCATAACCGGCGGCGCGGTTAGGGACGATATCGGCTTCGGAGATGATCCGGGCACTGCCCATCCCGAGTGGACGGAAGATGAGGTCGCGCAGCACGTCGCCGTAGAATCGGCCGGTCACCCGATGCACCAGCACACCCAGCAGCAGATAGCCGGTGTTGCTATAGGACCATCGGGCGCCGGGTGGAAAGTCCAGCGGGCGGGAGGCGGCAAAACGGACCAGCTCGTCTTCGGTGTAGTCCTTCCGGTAGTCGAAGGTCGAATCGGTGTACTCCCCGACGCCCGAGGTATGAGTGAGCAGGTGCCGCACCGTGATGGAGTCCCACACCCCGGCACCTTCTGGTAGCCATCGCGTGACCGGGTCATCGAGCCGGAACCGTCCCTGCTGCGAGAGCATCACCACCATGGCGGCGGTGAACTGTTTGCCAACTGATCCAGACTGATAAATGGTGCTGTCGCTGGCGGGGACTCGAAGCTCCACATTGGCGAAGCCATATCCGCGCGCGAGCATGACGCTGTCGCCGCGCAGGATGGCGAGCGAGAGACCCGGGATACGCTGCCGGCTCATCTCCGCAGCGATGTATGCGTTGATCGAATCGGGAGGGGGTGGAAGCGCCCGGGTTCCCGGATGGGCGGCCAGGGACTGCGCGAGTATCGCGAAGCCTACAACTGAAGATGCCATGGGTGGTGGATCGCTAAGTTCGAGTCGACACCAATCAGGCGACGCCAATCGGATCAGGCCGACGGCGGCGAGCGTAGGACATTGGCGGCTTGCCCAGCTGCCGGCGAAGGAAGGCAATCTGTCCCAGATGGTAGGAGTCGTGCTGCACCAGAAAGGCGATCATTCCCAGGCGAGTGGGGTCGCTGGTTGGAAAGCGATGTACATGGGACTCGGCGAGCTCACTGGCGGACAAGTCCCCGAGCACGGTCAGCAGGTGCACGCTCACCACCGACCAAGCCTGCCGGATCTCCTCCAACGAGGGCCACTCTCTGATGTCATCGATGCTTCGGACGTCGGCCAGGTAGCGAGCCAGCGGGTTGGTTGCCGGCCGGCCCAGGCGAGCCACCAGGAAATGCCGAGAGTCGGTGAGATGGCTGGCTAAGAAGGTGACGCTGTTCCCGCCCGCCTCGAGCCGGCGCTGTGCCTCGGCGTCAGTGAGACCCTCGACACAGTTGAGCAGCAGATCAGTGTTGAGCTCAAACAGGGGGGCCAGGGGGGCCACTCGAGGATCCATCGATGCTCCCTCCAATTGGTGCGGCAGTGAAAAATATCACTCCAACCGGAGGCCTACCGCAACGAAACGCTTACAGACCCTGGTGTGCAGGGCGCCTCGACCGCGGCGTCTCCCCGCGAGCATGAGAACGCACCACCAGGCACGCTTGAGCCGGGCGGCTCAATGGGCAGCGGCCCTCAGTTTGGTCGCATCCACCGCCTGCGATCACAGCTCACCGGCTCAGCCGGAGCCACCCCCCGCGCTGCCGCCGGTTTCATCCACCCCACCGGTCCGGCTCACCTTCAATCGGGCGGACGACCGCACCCCATCCTGGCTGCCGGATGGCTCAGGCATCATGTACTCGAGCGAGCGGCAAGACCGGATCGATCGCGACCGCTGCCTCACGGTTCTACCTCCCGGGGGTGGGACCATCGTGGCGAGCTACTGTCAGCTCGACCCCATTCACGACGACTCGACCGACCTGATCGAAGCGCCGGCGCAGCACGCTGACGGCCGCTTGTTCTATCATCGGATAGTTTCCTGGGTGGGCCAGCAGAAGCTGGGTGCTTCGGCGCTGGTCATGGCAACGCGAGAGGCACCTCTCGACGCCGCGTTCCTTCAGCAGCTGCCTTACACGGCGCCCAATGGGAGAGTGCATTCCAGCATCCGGACTCCGCAGTGGATCGGCCGCGACAGCCTGCTCTATCTGGCAGAGCAGCTCTTCTACGAGGGCTCGACTTTTTTCCCCGATACATTCTATACCGGGCTGGACGCGGCCCTGCTCGACCTGTCAGGACCCTCCCCCCGAGTGGAGGTCATACCCGGTACCGATTTCGCCTCTGGCGTCGCGTTGGGCGAAGATAGCCAAACGATCTACTACACATTGGGTGGTGATTCCCGGGTGTATCGGCGGGTACTGGCGACGGGTGAGGTCACGACGGTGCATGACTTCGGTCCGGGAGTCATCGTACGTGACCCCCAGGTACGGGGAACCCATCTGGTGGCGGTGATCGGCGGGAGCGTGCTCTATCGCCTGGAGGACGCGCACGGCTACGTGCAACGGGACGAGGGCGGAGATCTGGCGTTCGTCAACCTGAGCGATGGAAGCCTTCGGCTCTTCGCCGGCGATAGCGTCCTCTTCCGCCACCCGGTTATTTCACCCGATGGCTTGCGGGTGGTGGTGGAAGTGCAGCCCTCCGCCCCAGTGCACAGCGAGCCGGAGTCGGACTTTAATGCAACCAATCATCGAGCCGACCTCTGGCTCTTTCCCTTGGAATAGACCCTTTCCCGCCGGTCTACGCCCGGGCCATCGTGGAGGGTGGCAGGTCACCTTCGCTCCGGTTGTAGCGAACCAGCGCCAAGGCCAGGCCGATGGCCGCGAGACCAGCCAAGACGATGGTGCCGGGCGAAGCTCCCAAGCGCTCGAAGTATTGGGTGTAGAAGTGGATCGCCCCGAACACCGCTACCAGGTTCACCACCCGGCGCCGGTTTTCCCGCGCGGCCCACATTCCGGTCATGAGCAGGGCGGCAGCCCAAGCGATGGCGAACATGCCGGCGGGGATGCTCTCGCCGTGACCAAAAGACTCCCCACTTCTGCTGCCTGGGGAGTCGCCCCAGAGCGATCCAACCCAGAATCCGAAGTTCACTAGAAACAGCGAGGTTCGGGACGAAGTGTGCGCAGAATGCACGAAAGCGAGCGCCCCGACAGCGGTGGCAATTACCCCGAAGCCGAGGAAGATATTCAAGGCCAATGAGCCGGTGTCCGCCGCGGCGAGGGACTTCAGACGGGCGTATTCCTCGGGAGAAATTCGTTTTTGCCGAAGCAGCTTATCCAGATCAAGGGTGACTTTCACAGCCTCCGCCGGTCGGGGGACCGCCGTGGATGCAAGCCCCACGCCGAGGGCCCGGAGGGTCGAAAGTGACGTGAAAAG
Source organism: Gemmatimonadales bacterium (assembly GCA_035649975.1). GTDB lineage: Bacteria > Gemmatimonadota > Gemmatimonadetes > Gemmatimonadales > GWC2-71-9 > CAVVWJ01. The sequence continues at coordinate 545 of DASRIN010000156.1, read as the reverse complement.
GGTTGAAAATGGCCGAAATGCGACAGCACGCGCCTGGAGCCTGTCGCAAATCAGCCCTCCGGATCCCGCTAGGGCGATAGAGGCGGCCTGGAGTCTATGGCGCCGGGAGACTAAGGTTGAGTGGTACCCTACCTCGAGCGGTCCATGCCCTCAATTCCCCGCCTGCTTCCACTCCTCATTCTACTGGCTGCTTGCCGCACGGGAACGCCCAGCACCCCGGAACCCACTGAGGGCACCAGCGCCCAGATCGAGAACCGATCGTCGCTCGACGCCGACATCTTCGTGCGGCGGAATGATGGGCGCGTGAGCCGGCTGGGATTCGCTCCGGCCGGAGAGACTACGACCTTTGCCCTGCCGACATCACTGACCGCGGGAGCGGCCTGGGTCCGATTCGAAGCCAGGCCGGTGCGGCGCTCAGGCGAGCCGATGGTCAGCGAGCCGTTTCCGGTCCGCATTGGAGCCCAGCTGAGCTGGTCGGTCCCTCCCCAGTAGGAAGCCGCCGTAACTCGACGCCTCAGAAATGAGCTGCGTTCTAGTGGGACATC
>DASRIN010000155.1:0-8700 GCA_035649975.1 Gemmatimonadales bacterium | reverse complement strand
GACCGGCCGGAGGGCGACACACCTGGCTACAGCCCCCATGCGCTTCTGATGCGCAAGTCCTTCGACCAATGGTCCGAGGACGATCTCACCGCTCTCGAGGAGGTCCTTGCCCGCCTTGCCGTGAAGCTGGCCACACGCCGAAGTCGCAGGCTCGTGCCCGCGATCGGGAGCGGCCAGGTGGATCTCAGGCGGAGCTTCCGCCGGTTGGTGAGCACTGGCGGCGAGCTGCTCTCACTGGCTCGTCGTTCCCGCCCGATCGAGCGGACACGCCTGGTGGTGCTGTGCGATACCAGCGGCTCCATGGATCCGCACACTCGCTTTCTTCTCGCGTTCACGCTGTCACTCCGGCGCGTAGTTAAGGACCTCGAAGTGTTCGTGTTCAACACCAGGCTCACCCGTCTCACCCCTTGGCTTTCGCGGCGTCACCTGCGCGCAGTCCTTGACCGAGTGGCCGCCGAGGTACCCGACTGGTCGGGCGGTACCCGCATCGGCGAATGCCTGGAGGCATTCGTGCGCGGCTATCTGACGTCTATGGTGACGAGCCGGACGGTGGTTGTCATTCTGAGCGACGGGCTTGACCGGGGCGAGCCCGAGCTGCTCCGCCAAGCCATGCGGGCAATCCACGGCGCTTCCCGCCGCGTCATCTGGCTCAACCCTCTCATGGGTGACCCTCGATATGAGCCCACCGCGAGAGGCATGCAGGTCGCGTTGCCTTATGTAGACCGGCTGGTACCGGCTCACAGCCTCGAGTCCCTGGAGCGAATGGTCTCCACGCTGTCGGCCTGATTCAGGCTGAGAAAGGAACAACCGTATGATCCCCCCGCGATTCGACTACGAGGCCCCCGCCACCCTCGAGGAGGCGATCGGTCTCCTCCAGCGGCACGGCGATCAGGCCAAGGTACTCTCGGGCGGCCAGAGCCTTCTCCCTCTTCTCAAACTCCGCCTCAGCAGCGTGGGCATGCTGGTGGATCTGGGTCACATTCCCGGCTTGTCGTACATCGAGGAGGAAGGCGGCTTCCTCCGAATCGGCGGCGCGACCCGTGAGTGCGAGCTCGAACGCTCGGAGCTGATACGAACCAGGTACCCGCTCCTCACCGACACGACGCTGGTCATCGCGGACCCGCTGGTCCGAAACCGCGCCACCGTGGGCGGCAATCTGGCCCACGCCGACCCGGCCAACGACCATCCTGCCACGATGCTTGCGCTCGGTGCTGAGATTGTGGCACGCGGCCCGAAGGGGAAACGGACCATTCCGATCGACCAGTTCTTCCGTGGCCCGTTCGAAACGGCGCTCGAGCCCGACGAGATTCTCATCGAAATCCGGATTCCGACACCTCCGGCTCGGTCCGGCGGCTCGTATCTCAAGCTGGAGCGCAAGGTCGGGGACTATGCCACTGTGGCCGTGGCGGCGCAGGTAATGCTCGATGCCGGCGGCAGCATCCAGGCCGCGCGCATCGGCCTGACGAGCGTCGCCGAGACACCGGTGCGAGCGGAGAAGGCGGAGGCGTTCCTGAGAGGCAAGAGGACGGCAGCCAACATTCTGGCCGAGGCCGGCCGGCTGGCGGCCGAGGCCGCATCGCCGACGGCCGACTGGAAGGGCTCGGTAGAGTACAAGCGGGACATGGTCCGGGTGCTCACCACCCGGGCGCTGGCCAAGGCAATCGAGCGAGCGGGAGGAAAGTGACATGGCGACGCATGAGATCACGGTGACCGTGAACGGTACCCCACACCGGGCAGAGGTCGAGTCGCGACTCCTGCTGGTGCATTTCATCCGCGACGAGCTCCGGCTCACCGGGACCCATATTGGTTGCGACACCACCCACTGTGGTGCCTGCACCGTCCTGCTCGACGGCGAGCCGGTCAAATCGTGCACGCTACTGGCCGTCCAGGCCGACGGCGGATCCATAACGACGGTCGAGGGCCTGGCGCGCGATGGCACCCTGCACCCTATCCAGGAAGGGTTCTGGCAGGAGCACGGCCTCCAGTGCGGTTACTGCACGCCGGGGATGATGATGACCAGCCACGCGCTGCTGCAACGAAATCCTCAGCCGTCGGAGGAGGAGATCCGCCGGGCGATCTCCGGCAATCTCTGCCGCTGTACCGGCTACGTGAACATCGTCAAGGCAGTGCAATACGCGGCGGAGAAGATGGCGCAACCGGTGACCACCCAGGGACTCTAGAGGACTACTATGGCACTCAAGACATCAGCCGACGTGTGCGGCATGGGACACTCGATGAAGCGCAAGGAGGACCCCCGCTTCCTCCAGGGCCAGGGGCGATACGTAGATGATCTCCAGCTCCCTGGGATGCTGTACATGGATATCGTAAGGAGTCCGCTGGCGCACGCACGGATCACGGCAATCAACACCTAAGCGGCCCTGAAGGTCCCGGGTGTGCTCGCGGTGATCACCGGCAAGACGCTGGAGCAGTTCAACCTCCATTGGATGCCGACGCTGATGTCGGACACCCAGATGGTGCTGCCCACCGACAAAGTGATGTACCAGGCGCAGGAGGTGGCTGCCGTCATCGCCACCAGCCGCTACGCAGCGGCCGACGGCGTAGAGGCGGTCGACGTGGATTACGACCCGCTCCCCGTGGTCGTGAACCCGTTCATGGCGCTGGAGGAAGACGCCCCGGTCCTCCGCACCGACAAGAAGGACCGGAAGGACAACCGGATCTTCCACTGGGAGGTGGGGGACCGAGAAGGCACAGCGACGCTGCTGGCGCAGTCCGACGTCGTGGTGAAGCAGCGCATCTACATCCCGCGAATCCATGTGGCCTCGATCGAGACCTGCGGCTGCGTGGCGGACTTCGACAAAGTCCAAGGCAAACTGACTGTGTACATGACCACTCAGGCCCCACATGCCGTGCGGACTGTGGTGGCGCTCGTAGCGGGACACGTTGGGCTCTCGGAGGAGAAAATCCGGATCATCTCCCCTGATATCGGGGGTGGTTTCGGCGGCAAGGTGCCGGTCTATCCGGGGTACGTTATCGCGATCGCGGCATCGGTGGTGACCGGCAAGCCAATCAAGTGGATGGAAGACCGGATGGAGAATCTCCAGGCCGACTCCTTCGCCCGCGACTACCATATCAGCGCCGAACTAGGTGCCAGGCGCGACGGCACCATGACCGCGCTGCGGATCAAGACGGTGGCCGACCACGGCTACACCGATGCGGCTTGCAATCCATCCAAGTTTCCCGCCGGTCTCTTCTCGATCTGCACCGGGTCCTATCGCATGCAGAAGGCCTTCGCCGAAGTAGACGCGGCGTACACCAACAAGCCACCGGGTGGGATCGCGTACCGGTGCTCCTTCCGCGTAACCGAGGCGGTCCATGCGATCGAGCGGATGACCGACGTCCTGGCCCTCGAGCTGGGAATGGACCCCGCCGAGCTTCGACTGAAGAATTTCATCCCGGCGGAGAAGTTTCCCTACAAGTCGATCCTCGGCTGGGAGTACGATAGCGGCGACTACGCCAGCGCCCTGCAGAAGGCCATGGAGCTCATCGATTACAAGGCTCTACGGAAGGAGCAGGCGGAAAAGCGTGCTCGGGGCGAGCTCATGGGCATCGGTATCTCCAGCTTTACCGAGGTCGTCGGGGCTGGCCCGTCGAAGGACTTCGACATCCTCGGTCTCAAGATGTTCGACTCGGCCGAGATCCGGATCCATCCGACCGGCAAGGCGACTGCCCGCTTCGGCACCAAGTCGCAGGGCCAGGGTCACGAGACGACCTACGCCCAGATCGTCGCGGAGGAGCTGGGAATTCCGGCCGCGCACGTCCAGGTGGAGGAGGGCGACACCGATACGGCGCCGTACGGACTCGGCACCTATGCCAGCCGCTCGACCCCTACAGCGGGAGCGGCCGCGACGATGGCTGCACGGAAGATCCGCGACAAGGCCAAGAAGATCGCGGCGCACCTCCTGGAGGTGAGTGAGGACGACCTGGAATGGGAGGTGGGCAAGTTTTTCGTCAAGGGAGCACCTCAGAAGGCCAAGACGATCCAGGAGATTGCCTTCGCGGCGTACACCAACCACCCCCAGGGGCTCGAGGCCGGACTCGAGGCGGTGCACTACTACGACCCGCCGAACCTCACGTTTCCATTCGGTAGCTACATCTGCGTGGTGGACATCGACCGAGAAACGGGCGAGGTGAAGATCCGCCGCTTCGTCGCGGTGGACGACTGCGGCAACGTCATCAACCCCATGGTGGTTGAGGGGCAGATCCACGGCGGGCTCACCCAGGGAATGGCCCCTGCCCTCATGGAAGAAATTCAGTACGACGCGAGTGGCAACATCCGCGGCGGGAGCTTCATCGACTATCTGGTGCCGACGGCGGTGGAGACGCCGCGATGGGAGACGGCCCGGACCGTCACGCCATCACCTCATCATCCGCTCGGGGCAAAGGGGGTTGGTGAGTCGGCGACTGTCGGCGCGCCACCGGCCATCGCGAACGCCGTGGTGGACGCCCTGGCACACCTTGGCGTGCGCCACATCGATATCCCGATCACACCCGAAAAGGTGTGGAACCTCCTCAAGGAGAAGGAGGCGGGCGTAGTACCTGAGTTTCGCGAGCGCCGTCGTCGGCCTCGCCCTGTTCCTGTTGGAAGTCTGTGACGTGCTGCCTCGCAGTGGCTGCGCCCCCTTAGCATTCTCGGCTTAGAACTATTAGCGCAGCGCCTGGCAGCGTTATAACGTGATCCATGCGGGATCTCCTCAACGACTACGACCGATTCGCTCGCGCCGGCAAACCATTTGGCCGGGCTGTCGTGACCAGCGTCTGGGGCTCGGCGCCGCGGCCGGAGGGGTCGTGCATGCTGGCTGCGGGAGACGGGGTGATCGCGGGGTCGGTGTCGGGTGGATGCGTCGAGAGCGCTACTGCGCTGGAGATCGAGCAGGCGATTGCCCGCGGGAGCCCCAAGCTGGTGACCTTTGGTGTCACCGACGAGCGGGCCTGGGAAGTCGGACTCGCCTGCGGCGGTACCATCAAGGTGTTCGTGGAGCCATCCGTCAGTTCCGAAGTGATCGTGGCGGCCCGGAGCCGCGTCGGTGAGGTCGTCGCAACGGTAATCGGCGGAACCGGTGTCGGCACCGCGGTTCGCATCTTGGAGGACGGAAATTTCGCCGGCCGAGTACCGGAGGGAGTCTCCCGGGAGTCGCTGCGGAAGGCGGCGCTCGCCGCCCTGAGCCAGGAAGCCAGCACCAGCCGCGAATTCGAGACCGACGCAGGCCCTGTGACCGTGTTTCTCGAGGTGTTTCCCCGCCAACCCAGGCTGGTGATCTTCGGCGGGGTCCAGATCGCGGTGGCACTGGTCCCGCTAGCCAAGGCCCTGGGGTACCGGACTATCGTGGCCGACGGCCGGCCGGCCTTTATGGGGCGAGAGCGGTTTCCTGAGGCCGACGAGTTGATCTTGGCCTGGCCGGAAGAGGCGTTCGATAGGATTGGCCTGGACTCAGCCTGTTATGTTTGCGTGCTCTCCCACGATCCCAAGTTCGACGAGCCAGCCCTCCAGATAGCGCTGCGCTCACCGGCGGCTTACGTCGGCGCGATTGGCTCGCGGAAGACCCAGAACTCCCGGCGGGAGCGGTTGAGAGAGGCCGGCCTCACCGAGGAGCAGATCGGTCGGCTGCATGGGCCTATCGGGCTCGATCTGGGTGGGCGGCAACCGGCCGAGACCGCGCTGGCCATTCTGGCTCAGATGACCACCGTGAGATACAAGCGCGTAAGTTCCGCTGTTCCTGCAGGATAATGACACCTAACCGGCAGCCGGACCGGCTATCCTGACGGATGGCGCTTCCGGCTTTCACCACCCCCCAAGCCGACCGGCCGCGGGAGCGGCTGTGGGCGCTGGGCCCCACTGCGTTGACGACCGCCGAACTTCTTGCCATCGTGTTAGGTACAGGCAGCCGGGGGCAGGACGTCCTGGAGGTTGCCCGGCAGCTGCTCCTGATCAGCGAAGGCTCACTCAGACGGCTGGCGCAACGACCCAGTGCCGAGCTGCTTCGGTCGCCGGGTATCGGCCCGACCAAAGCGGGGCGGCTTATTGCGGCCCTTGAGCTCGGGGCTCGGGCGGCGCACGAGGAGCGTCCGCCGGTACAGCGGATCCGGGAACCGGAGGATGTGCTCCGCCTGTTTGGCACTCGACTGCGGGATCTCCAGGTCGAGGAATTCCACGTCCTGGCCCTGGACAGCCAGAGTCAGGTCCTGCGTGACGTGCTGATCACTCGAGGATTGCTGAACAGCTCGCTGGTGCATCCTCGAGAGGTGTTTCGAGCCGCCATCGCCGAAGCAGCGGCGGGCATCATTGTGGTGCATAACCATCCCAGTGGCGACCCGACGCCGTCGGCGGAAGACCGGGCGGCTACCAAGCAGCTGGTTTCGGCAGGGCGGCTGCTCGATATGCCCTTGTACGACCACATCATCATTGCTGGAGATCGATTCGTGAGTTTTGCCACCGCGGGCCTGCTGTGACCGGCACCTTGCCTGACCTTGCCCCCGACCTCCGGGCCGTGCTCGAGAAGCACGCCGACCGGCTCGATCTGGAGCTGGTGGATCGTGCCCTGCGCTTCAGCGCTACCGCGCACCGGGGCCAGAAGCGGATGTCGGGCGAGGACTTCGTCTCCCACACCATCGCGGTCGCCCTGATCCTGGCGGAGCAGCTGCTGGACAGCACCACCATCGCCGCCGCGCTGCTCCACGACGTGGTGGAAGACTCCGACGTGCGGACCGAGGATATCGCCCGGGAGTTCGGACCCGAGGTTGCAGGTATCGTGGATGGTCTGACCAAGATCTCGACTCTGACCTTTCACTCCTCGGCTGAGGAGCAGGTCGAGAATTATCGCAAGCTGCTGCTGTCGATCGCCAAGGACGCCCGCGTCATCATCATCAAGCTGGCGGATCGGCTGCACAACATGCGCACGCTGGAGCACCTTCCCCCCGAGCGGCGGGCGCGCATAGCGCTCGAAACCCGCGAGATCTACGCGCCGCTGGCGCATCGCTTCGGTATGGCCGGCATCAAGGCCGAGCTGGAAGACCTCGCCTTCAAGTTCCTGGAGCCGGACGACTATCGCGAGCTTGCCCAGCAGGTGCAGGCCAAGCGGGCGGCCCGGGAGCAGACCATTCTCAAATTGAAGACCCCGCTGGACTACGAGCTGCGCCAGGCCGGCATCGAATGGTTCGAGGTCACCGGCCGGCCCAAGCACCTGTGGTCGATCGTTCAGAAGATGAAGAAGCGGGGAAAGGCGTTCGACGAGATCTACGATCTGATGGCCGTTCGGGTCATCGTTCGCTCGGTGCCGGACTGCTACCACGTGCTGGGCATCATTCACCACAACTGGACACCGATCCAGGAGCGGATCAAAGACTACATCGCCAGCCCCAAGTCCAACGCGTACCAGTCGCTCCATACCACCATCTTCGGACCGGGCGGGCAGCTCTTCGAGGTGCAGATCCGGACCCAGGACATGCACCGCACGGCGGAGTACGGCATCGCGGCCCACTGGGTCTACAAGCGCGACGGCAGTCGGGACGAGCTGGATCAGCACCTGGGCTGGTTCCGCCAGCTGCTCGAGCTGCAGCAGGATACTCATAGCCCCGAGGAGTTCCTCGAGTTCCTGAAGATCGACCTCTACCAGGACGAGATTTTCATCTTCACGCCGCATGGCGACGTGAAGCGGTTGCCCAAGGGATCGACCCCGATCGACTTTGCCTTCCACGTGCACACCGAGGTGGGACTCAAGTGCCAGGGAGCCAAGGTGAATGGCCGGATTGCGCCGCTGCACCGCGAGCTCAAGAGCGGCGACACGGTCGAGATTCTCACCAGCGCCGCCGCCAAGCCGAGTCGTGACTGGCTGAGCCATGTCCGCACCGCGCGGGCCCGGCACAAGATCAAGCAGTGGGTCAATCACGAAGAGGAGACGGTCAGCCTGAGCCTGGGGCGGGAAATTCTCGCCCGCGAAGTGCGGCGCCGGCGGCTCGACCCACCGGACGACGAGCGCCTGGCGCGCGCCTCGCATACGCTCTCACTGGCCGATGGCCGGGGCCTCGAGATTGCGGTCGGACGGGGTGACGTGCCGATCGGGCAAGTGATTCGGGCGCTCTACCCCGACGTTCCCACGGACGAAATCCAGGAGCCGAAACCCACGGTGTTCGGCAGGGTCATCGACCGCATTCGGCTGGGGCGGGGCATCAAGATCCAGGGCGTCGACGGCTTGATGGTGCGGTATGCCCAGTGCTGTCAGCCGGTGCCGGGTGATTCCGTGGTGGGGTACGTCACCCAGGGTCGCGGCATCTCCATTCACCGGTCGGATTGTCCTAACCTGCTGACCCTGGCTGCCGACGAGCGCCGAGTGGATATCGACTGGCAGGAAACCGCGGGGGAGGCGTTTGCAGTCCGGCTGGCCGTCACCGGCGAAGATCGCCGGGGACTCTACGCCGACATCATGGAAGCCATCAGCCAGACCGGCACCAATATCCGGGGAGCGGACCTGCATACCAAGGATGGCTCGGTCTTCGGAACCATTTTCGTCGAGGTGGATAACCTGCCCCACCTGGGAAAGGTGATGAAGGCTGTGCGTAAGGTGAAAGGTGTTACCGAAATCGAGCGGAGAGAGGCACCAACTACTTGAACCGCTGGATCCTCAAGACCGATTCCGACGTCTATCCCTTCGATCAACTCGAGCGCGAACGCCAGGCCGTCTGGGA
>DASRIN010000154.1:0-6923 GCA_035649975.1 Gemmatimonadales bacterium | reverse complement strand
CCTGGACCATCCCGCCACCACCGCGTCTATCGGCCGAGCCCTCCGGCAATGGCTCCAAGGGCACCGCCTCGGCCGTTACGCCGACCTCGTTGCCAGCCCACAGCTCGTATGACTCCCCTGCAAGCCCATTTGATCTGTATCGGTCTGGTGGCTGCTGATCTGGTTGCGCGAGCCTGGCGTATCCAGTGGATCGTGCAGGGACTTGGATATCGAATGACGTTCAAGGACACCTTTGTTCTTAACGCCTTCGGCGATGCCGCCTGTGCGCTCACGCCACTCCGCATCGGCGGCGAACCGGCACGACTCGCCGGGATGCTCCGCAGCAATGTTCCCGCGCCCGCGGCGTTCGTGGGAATCAGTCTGGAGGTGCTGGCGGCCTGGCCGGTCATCATCGTGGCGACGGGCTGGCTGGCCTGGCAGTACGCGCCGGCCTGGTGGCTCAGTGCCGGCCCCCGCCTCGCCTCGGCAGCGCGGGATGCGTGGCCCTGGGTAGTCCTGGTCTTGGTAGCCAGCCTGATTGCGTGGGTCTATGCCCGCCGAGTCACCTCGCCGATTACGCGGCAGCTTCGGCGACCGGTGCGCCGCGCGCTGGTCTACTGGCGAAGGATGCCGCGGTGGCCATTGGTTGCGAGCGTTCCGATGAGCCTGATCAACCTGGTTACCCGGGTTGCCATCCTGCCAGTCCTGGCGCTCACCCTGCCGAACCCACCGGAGCTGGGCCCGATGATGGTGGGCTCGTTTGCGCTGCTCTACAGCCAGCTGTTGTTGCCTACGCCGTCTGGGGCGGGGGCAGTGGAGCTTGGGTTTCTGGGCGGGGCGGCCGGCGACCTGGGGACTGATCAGGGCTGGCTGCTGCTGGCCTGGCGTTTCTACACCAACGGTCTCGGAGTGTTGCTCGGGGTCTGGCTGGCGGCGCGGATTTACGGTTGGCCCGCTCTCAGGAAGCTGGTGCGACGGACCTCGGCCGAGGTTACGGAGCCGGCCGGCGGCTGACGCCCGGTGGGGGAGCCATCGCCACCAGCATGACGGTTCGCTCCAGGGCCTCGACCACACCGTGCGGTAGATCGGCCGGAGCCCACACCACAGTTCCCGCGGTGGCGACTCGGATTTCGTCGCCCACGATCATCCTCGCCTTTCCCGAGAGGACGACGTAAAATTTGTCCGAGCCCGCGTGCACGTGGGTATTCTGCGACTGCCCCGGCTCGAAACAGTTGAGACCAACGAAAAGATGCTGTCCCCGAAGGACATCGACCTTCGTGGCCTGCTCACTGCTGAAGCCGGACAGGGCGTCAAGTGATCTGAAGTATTCGGTCATTGGTGTCCTGAACGATTCGGCCACTCCCTGAATCCATGGCCAAACAATCCGAGCAAACAGCCGGCATGCGGATCGAACGCGACCCTCTGGGTGAAAAGCTGGTGCCCGCGGACGCGCTATATGGCATTCAGACCCTGCGCGCGGTGGAAAACTTTCCCGTCTCGGGTCTTCGGCCGCTGCCGCCGCTGGTGGATGCGGTCATGTGGGTCAAGCGTTCCGCGGCGGTGGTGCACCAGCAGACCGGCCGTCTGGAAAGCCGACTGGCGGACGCCATCATACAGGCCGCGGATGAGGTGCTCGGCGGCCGCCACCGGGACCAGTTCATCGTCGATATCTACCAGGCAGGAGCCGGTACCAGCCAGAACATGAACTGTAATGAAGTGCTGGCCAACCGGGCCAACGAGATCCTGGGAGGCTCGCGCGGCACCTACCAGCCGGTCCATCCCAACGATCACGTCAACATGGCGCAGAGCACCAATGACGTGATCCCCACGGCGATGCGACTGGGCATCCTGGCAACCCTTCCAGCCACGCTCCGCTCGCTGGACCGTCTGGCGGAGTCGCTCCTCAGGAAGGGCGAACAATTCGATCACATCGTCAAGTCGGGACGGACCCATCTGCAGGATGCAACCCCGATCCGCCTGGGGCAGGAGTTCACTGCCTACGGGCGCACCGTGGAGCGCCACCGCCAGAAGCTCGAGGCCGCCGCAGACTGGCTGCGCGAGCTGAACATCGGCGGCACTGCGGTCGGGACCGGGCTGAATGCGGAGCCGGAATACGCTGGACTCATGGTGCAGGAGCTCAGCCGAATCAGCGGGCTGGAGCTGCGGCCGGGCCGGGATTTGGTGCAGCTCATGCAATCGATGGGCGACGTTGCCACGCTGAGCGGCGCCCTCCGTGCCTACGTGCTCGACCTCAGCAAGATCGCCAATGACATCCGCCTCCTTGCGTCCGGGCCCCGCACCGGCCTGGCCGAGATCGTCCTTCCGGCAGTGCAACCGGGCTCGAGCATCATGCCCGGCAAGGTCAATCCATCCATCGCCGAAATGGTAAATCAGGTCTGCTACCAGGTCCTGGGTTTCGACACGACGGTGGCGATGGCCGCCGAAGCGGGCCAGCTCGAGCTCAACGTGATGATGCCGGTTATCACCCACAACGTAGTCTTCTCGCTCATCCTCATCGGAAATGCGAGCAGGATACTGGCGGAGCGCTGTGTGGACGGGATTGAAGCGGACGAAGCGCAGTGTGCCTACTGGCTGGAGCGAAGCCCGGCCCTGGTGACCGCGTTGGCTCCGCGCATCGGATACGCCGAGGCGGCCAAGCTCGCCAAGGAGGCCGTGGCGAGTGGTTTGACGGTGAAAGAGCTGGTGCTCAAGAAGGGGATTCTGGATGAGCAGGAGCTGGAGGAGGTCCTCGATCTTCGGGCAATGACAGAGCCAGGAGTCCCGGGTGAGACTCAGGCCCAGCCGGTCAGGCGCCCGGACGGTCGGTGACTCGGCGGAGAGGCGTCACTCCAGGCGTATCGGGTTCGACGCGACGGACTCCGACCGGCAGCTCAACCACCCGAAAAGCCGGCCGATCAGGATAGCTGCGCTGCAGGAGCATCATGGACACGTTGTAGACCGGGACATCACTCCGGGTGAGGCCCTGCAGCGATCCGTGGTGCGCGTGGCCGTGAAACACCACGTCGACGGGATAGCGAGTGAGTGGCTCTTCCAGGCGGCTGGAGCCCAGGTAGGGATAGATCTCAGGAGGCTCGCCTTCGACCGTTTCCGCAATCGGAGAGTAGTGCAGCAGGGCTACTTTGCGCTCGGTACGCAGCCGGCTCAAGGCCGTTTCCAGCTTCAGCGCCTCATCCAGTGCTTCCCTGACGAACTGTTTGATCAGCGGCTCGCCCCAGGGCCCTAGGGCGCCTCGACCAAACCCGCCGGCAAAACCTTTCACTCCCGCGAACCCAATGCCGAGCACCTCATCCGCATCCCCGTCGAGCACCCGGACGCCGGCATCGGCCAGAATCCTGGAGACCTCGCTGACCTTGCCGCACTCGTAGTCGTGATTCCCCAGTACCGCGACGATCGGTACTGAGACGGTGGCGAGAGCCTTGGCCACGAGCCTCGCCTCGTCGGGATCTCCTCGATCGGTCAAATCGCCACAGAGCGCCAGAATGTCGGCGTGATCCCCCACCTGGGACAGCAGGACCTGCAGGGGCGGCTCGAGTCCTTTCCCGCCCAGGTGGATGTCGCCTACTGCGGCTATACGGACAGTCCCACTTGATCTTGTCATTGGGGTCAATTCCAGCGACCAGACCCCCTGTCTGCGGTGACGCGCGCCACACCCGGCCGGCCCGAGGCTGAGTTATGATAGGCGTCCCACTGTTAGGAGTCCCCCGCCCGATGGCCCTGGCTCCCACCAAGTCCCTGGTCGAGACGCCGTCCCGTCTGTTCTATCGGGATGCTATGGAGGTGCTCAATCGGGCCAAGGTTCCCTTCCTGGTCGGGGGCGCGTTCGCGTTCATCCACCAGGCCGGGATCGACAAGTCGACCAAGGACCTCGACATCTTTGCCCGGCCGACGGATGTGCAGCGACTCCTGGAGGCCTGCGCCTCTGCCGGATATGAGACGGAGCTGGTCTACTCCCACTGGTTGGCCAAGATCCGGTCCCCGGAAGGCTTCATCGATGTGATCTTCAATTCCGGGAATGGTATCGCCACGGTGGACGATGGCTGGTTCGAGCATGCCACCGAGGGCGAGGTGCTCAGCGTGCCGGTCAAAATCGCGCCGCCGGAGGAGACGATCTGGTCCAAGGCTTTTGTCATGGAACGGGAAAGGTATGACGGCGCCGACGTGTCTCACCTAATCCTGGCGCTGGGTGAGCGGCTCGACTGGAAACGCCTGATCGCCCGGTTCGGCGCTCACTGGCGGGTGCTCCTGTCCCACGTGATCCTGTTTGGCTTCATCTTCCCGTCGGCCCGCTCCCAGGTTCCGCAGTGGGTCACCCAGGAACTGATCGGGCGTCTGCAGTCGGAGACCGACGCCACCGAAACCGCAGAGCCGGTCTGCTATGGAACGCTGCTTTCGTGGTCTCAATATCTGGGCGACGTGCTCGGGGGCACCTTCCGGGATGCCCGGATCCGTCCCTATGGCAACATGAGCGCGGAAGAAGTTGCCCGCTGGACGTCGGCAGAGAAAAGCTAGCTCCGTTGCCTCCCCCTGTTCCCGCAGGCATATTCAGATCATGCGGGTCACCACCTGGACCGAATACAGCTTGATCATCTCGATCCATCTGGCCAAGCGGGGCCGTCGAGGCGGCGGACCGGTGGCCGCGCGCGAGCTGGCCGATACCGAGCGGCTTCCGGCGGACTACGTGGAGCAGATCCTCCTGCGGCTGCGGCGGGCAGGACTGGTGGAAAGTGTGCGCGGAGCCAAGGGTGGTTACTACCTGGCCAAGGACCCATCCGCCATCTCAGTCCGGGATGTCATGGCTGCCTCCGAGCACCAGACTTTCGAGATCAACTGCGCCACTCACCCGGTCGACGCCGATCGATGTAACCCGGGACACACCTGTAGCATTCGGCCGGTCTGGTACGCGCTCCAGCAGCGAGTTGACGAGCTGCTCGCGAGCATTTCTCTGGCCGACCTCATGAAGCAGGAGTCCGAGGTGCAGGAATTGGTCGGGATCTCATCGGCAAGCTAGAGCAGAGTCTCTTGGTCCGAGAGCCCGACCCCAATCGGTCGGGTTTTTTGTTTAGGGGAGGCAGATGGACACACGGCAGCGGCCACTTCAGCAGGAGCCTGCGCTCTGGGGAGCAGTGGGGAATACCCCCCTGTTTCCGGTGAAGCTCGGGAGGGCGCGGGGCCTGTATCTGAAGGCCGAGTGGCTCAATCCGGGCGGAAGCGTGAAGGACCGTACGGCGCGGGGCATTCTGCGTGACGCCCTCTGTCGGGGTGAGCTTCCCGGCCGACGTCTGCTGGACGCCTCCAGCGGGAACACCGGCATTGCCTATGCAATGCTGGGGGCGGCGGCGGGGATCGACGTTACCATCTGCCTGCCCGGCAACGCCAGCCCCGAGCGCCGAGCGTTACTGGAGATCTACGGGGCCGAGGTTGTGGTCACCGATCGCTTGGAGGGGACGGAAGGCGCAAGCCGGCGGGCCATCGAATTGGCGGCCAACCATGCCGGACGCTACTACTTCGCTGACCAGTACAGCAATCCGGCAAACATCCGGGCCCACCGGGAGACTACCGGTCCGGAAATCTGGGCTCAGACCAAAGGGAAGATCACCCACTTCGTCGCGGCCATGGGAACCACCGGAACCATGATGGGTACCGGCGGGTTCCTGAAGGAGATGAATCCCCACATCCGGCTGGTTGGCGTGCAGCCTGATTCTCCTTTTCACGGCCTCGAGGGACTCAAGCATCTGGCCACCACAACGCATCCGCCTGCCATCTACGATCCGCGGGTACCTGACCGGGTGGCTGAGGTGGCCACCGAGCGGGCGGATCGCACTGCCCGGCAGCTGGCGAAGGAGGCCGGCTATCTGGTGGGCTGGTCCGCCGGAGCGGCCGTCGCAGCGGCCCTCGATATCCTAGAGCAAGAGCCAGATGCCTGCGTGGTTGCGGTGGGCTGCGATAGCGGGGTCAGGTACTTGAGCGAGCCGCACCGCTGGCGCCAGCCATGACTCTTCGTCTCAGCGGTGGTCTACTCGAGGAGCTTCGGCGGGAGGCCGAGCAGGCCTATCCGGCCGAATGTTGTGGTGTCCTCGCCGGCCGGGGCAGCGTGACCAAAGATGTGACCAGGCTGGTTCCGGTGACCAACCGGCGGACCGACGACCCACACCGCTACCTGATCTCGCCCGATGACTTGCGCCGAATCACCGACGACCTGCATCAGGAGGAGCTCGAGATCCTGGGATTCTATCATTCGCATCCCGATCATCCCGCGGCTCCGTCGGCGTACGATATCGAACATGCCTGGCCCTGGTACAGCTACCTGATCGTGAGAGTGAGCGGCGGCCGCGCAGCCGAGCTGGCAAGCTGGCAGCTGAACGATGACCGCGCCGCGATGCGGCCCGAGCCTCTCGATGTCTTCAGTGAGGTATGATCCTATGTCCGTAACTGTCTCCATTCCCACTCCGCTTCGGAGCTTCACTGGCGGCCAGGACACGGTGGAGCTTTCCGGTAATACGGTTGGGCAGGTGCTCGATGGCCTGCTGACTGCACATACCGAGCTCAGGCGCCATCTGGTCCAGGACGATGGCCGGCTTCGCAACTTCGTAAACCTGTATCTCAACGAGACGGACATCCGCCATCTCTCCTCCACCGCTACTCCGGTCCACCCCGGGGACGTCCTCACCATCGTTCCCAGTATCGCCGGAGGCGCACCCAGCACGACCACCGAGGCGTCGCTCTCCCATGCCGAGATACTTCGGTACTCCCGGCACCTCCTGCTTCCGGAGGTGGGCATCGCCGGACAACGCAAGCTCAAGGCGGCCCGGGTACTCACGGTGGGCGCTGGAGGACTGGGCTCGCCGCTGTCGCTCTACCTCGCGGCGGCCGGGGTTGGCACCATCGGTATCGTGGACTTCGACGTGGTAGACCTCACCAACCTG
>DASRIN010000153.1:0-4339 GCA_035649975.1 Gemmatimonadales bacterium | reverse complement strand
CTGCTTATCCAGGATGTACCGATGCAGCCGCACGATGATCTCCATGTCCTCGCAAACGGTCCCCAGCCCCCAGCCCACGTACTCCTGGGTAAGCCGATGCCGGAGGAATGGGGTCAGATAGCCGCCGGCCCGGATCACCGTTTCTTTTTCGAAGACCGCGAAGACGCCGCTCAGAATCAGTATGGCTTGAACTCGATCCAGTCCGGTGCGGGTCGCGGTAAAGGAGCGGAGATATTCGACCATCTGGAACCGGGGCAGCGAGCGGGCCGGCAGCTCGACCTTTACCACGTGACTGTTGCGCACGGTGCAGCCGTTGGCGATGGCCACCTGGCCGCCCACGGCCACCACTCGAGGATCCTCCTGGATGACGCGCATCAGCTCCTTGAGCGCGCGCTGGTCCAGGATGGAGTCCGCGTCCAGCGACACGAAGTAAGGCGTGGTGGAAACGTTGATCCCGGCATTGAGGGCATCGGCCTTCCCCCCGTTTTCCTTGTCGATCACCACCAGTTGCGTCACGCTGGTAGGGAGATGGATGGCCGCCCGATAGATGGCCCGCACCGGAGCGGTGGCGAGCGCCGGGCGGTAGGAAGCGTCGGTCCGCCGTAGCTGGAAGGCTTGGCGGAGCCGGTCGAGGGTAGCATCGGTGGAACCGTCGTTGACCACCACGATCTCGAAGCGCGGGTAGTCGCAGTGGATGAGCCCGGTGACGCTGTCGACAATGGTGATTTCTTCGTTGTAGGCCGGCACGATCATGGTGAGCGGCTTGGTCAGATCCCGCTCATCGATGAGGTCGAGGTCCTCGATGAAATGGCTCGCCACCCGGCGCCGGACCTGCTGGGCCGATAGCGCGATCAGCCACAGGGTGTAGCTGTTGTAGAGGACGAAGTACCCTAGAAAGATCGGCTGAGCTACCTGCCCAAACTCGATCAGCAGCCGGAGGAAGGTATCGGTCATGCCGGCGTTCCCGGGACCCCGAGCAGCAGATCGAGCGCGCCGCCCACCCGGTGCCGCACCGAGGGGGCCGGATCGGACCGCGCCACTTCGCGGGCAACCTCGTCCTGAAGCAGCGCCAGCGCGAGCGCCGCCGACAGCCGGCGGTCCTCCGATGCCCCGGTGCGGGCCGCGCTCCTCAGGGCCCCCAGATCCGCTCCGTTCCGCACAGCATCCGCCGCCATCCGGGGGTCGAGATCGGGAGGAAGAGGCACCGGCTCACCCTGGATCAGCCGAGCCGCGTACCCAGCTGTCCGTACCGCCATCTCCGGATCAGACTCCAAATGCTCCAGTACCGTGAATCCCGCGGGCTCGACCTCGGCTGCCCGGCTCAGGGTGGTAGCGATTTCGCGGCGGATTTCGGGCTCCGGGTCCTGCGTCATCCGGTCGAGCAGATCGTAGCGGTGAGCGGCGGCCGCCGCACTGACTGCACTGAGGCGTACCGCGACGACGGGATCCCCGGTAATCGCCTCCAGGGCGAGTGAGTCGCAGGCATCCGGCCGATGGCGCCATACCTCGGTTACCGCTTCCCGAACCTCTTCTGCTGGATTCCGGGCGAGCCGGGACAGCAACGCTGCAAGATCGGGATGATGAACATACCGGGAGAGCCGAGCCACCAGCACCGCGCGGTCGTTGTCCAGCGTCTGGAGGACTACGTCCCTGAAAGACTCGAATTGCTGCTCGGCCAGGGAAGCAGCCGATGCGAGCACGCTGGGGTCATCGTCCAGCCGCAGCGCCCGGATCAGCCGGGGCCAGGCACGATCGGGCGGGACCGGGGCGAACAGCCCAACCGCGGCACGCCGGACCATGATACTGGGATCTCCCAGCGCCCGACTGCCGAATGCGAGCAGCTCGTCCGGGTCCAGGAGGTCAGCGACGCTGGTCAACGCGGCGGTACGCACCTCGGGATTGGGGTCCACCCGGATCAGCTGTAACAGCGCATCGCGGCTTTGCTCTCCCTGGAAGCTGCTGAGGCCGGTGATCAGCCGGACCCTTTCCCCGGCATCCAGGACACTGCGAATCCCAGTGGCGAGGGACCGCTGGGCGTCGGCGGCTGTCGGTGCGACCAGTGCGCGAATTTCGGTCCCGCTCATCCGCGGCAAGCTCCGGCTCAGAAGCCGGAACCAGGCATCGGTCCTGATTCGATGGCGGAGCCGCTCTCGCACCGCAGTCTCATCCGGCATTTCCAGCATCAGGGTCACCAGGCTGCTCCTGTCATAGACCCCAGCAGCCAGGAACGCTGCCGCGCGGAGATCCGGCGAGTCGGCGTGGTGGCTCGCCGCAACCAGCGGCGCCTCGCCGGCAGGCGCGCGCAGAAGACCGATCGCCAGGGCAGCCCGCTCCCGGACAACCGGGGAAGGATCGCCCTGCAGTAAGGCCACGATGTCCGGCCCGAAATCCTCCAGGCAGCGGCGGGAACAAAGGTCGAGGGCGGCCGCCCGCACCGTCTCGACCGGATCGCGCAACCCGGCCCTGGCCGCGCCGACGAGGATATCGGGTGGAGGGCCGGAGGGGCGGAGGCTTCGGCCCATTGCACGGAGCGCGACCGCTCGCACCTCGGGAGCGGGATCCTGCGCCAGGCGGCCGAGGTGCTGCAGCCCGCCGGCCCAGCGCAGCCGGTCGAGCGTGTGGGCCAGGACCAGGCGACTCTCGACATCGTCTGCCTGGTTCAGGCGATCGATCAACTCGCCCAGTGCATCGGGATCCAGTTGGCTTATCGCCAGGGTGATGATGCTGCGCAGATCGCGGGAGGCGTACTCGAAGGCCTGGAGGAGTGCCGAGGTCGCCGCGGGGTCGCCCAGCACACCGAGGGCGTTGGCAGTGGCGAGCCGCACCCGCTCATCCGGGTCGGAGAGCAACCCGACCAGCTCGGGCACCAACGCGCGCAGTCCCGCCTGGGCGGCCGCCCGAACGGCTGCCTCTCGTACCTGAGCCTCGCGATCGGTCATTGCCCGGGAGAGATCCGCCTGGACGCCTTTGGCTCCAATGCTGCCCAGGGCCCGGATCGCGGCGGCCCGGATTCGGGGCTCTGCGCTCTCGGCCTGGGAGCGGGCAATCTCGACCGCGCCGCGGTCTCCCAGCTCGCCGATCAGCTGTAGCGCGGAGATTCGAACCTCCGGATCGGGATCGGTCACTCCGGCCAGGCCGGCGGTGAGCGCGGTGCGAGTGCGGATGCGACGCAGTGCTTCAAAGGCAGCCCGCCGAGCCGTCGGATCCGGATCCCGAGAGGCCAGCTGGCTCAGCTCGGCGGAGAGGTCCGAGCGCCCGGCCTCGCGAACGGCGGAGATGACGGTGGTACGCACCGGGAGCGAAGGGTGGAGCAGCAGCTCCGCAACCAGCTCGCGGGTGCCGGCCGCTGCCAGCTGGGCCAGCGTGGTCAGCGCCTCCTCTACCCGATGGCCGTTGTCGACTCGCCGAAGCAGGATAGCCGAGAGGCCCAACCGCTCCAGCGACACGGCGGCGCGCTGTCTGATCTCGGGGTCGGAGTCGCCCAGCGCCAACAGCAAGGGTCCTTCGGCTATGGGACCGATCTGCTCCAGGGCCTCCACTCCTCGCATCCGCACCCACCAGGCGGAGTCGCCCAGTGCCCGGACCAGGCGATCCACCACTTCGGGGCCGCCAAATTGGCCCAGGGTGGATGCGATCCGGACCCGCACGAACGGGGCAGGATCGGAGAGCAGGTGATCGAGCAGCGGAGGAAGCGCCCGGCGATCTCCCAGCCGGCTCAGCGCGGTGGCCGACTTGGCCCGCACCTCATCGTCCGGATCATCGAGGCTTTGTATCAGGGCGGGGAAGGCGCGCGCTGCTCTCACCTCACCGAGCACGTTGGCGCCCCAGGCTCGCGCAGGGTTGTTCCCCGAGCTGGTGAGGAGCCGAAGCAGGGGATCGACGACGGCGTCACCGTGGCGGGCAAGAATGTCGGCGATGCGAGGGGCCAGCCAGACTTCGGCCCGGGCCAGGGCGGCCACCAGCGGCTCCACTGCCGCGGGATCCGCAATGCGCGCCAGTGCGCGGAGCGCAATCTCCCGTACGTCGGCGTCCTCAGTCTGGGTCGCCTGAACCGTTTCCAGGAGTGCAGGGACGGCCTTGGCGCTGCCGACCCGGCCCAGCAATTCGGCGGCAAAGGCGCGGTCCCGCCACTTGCGTGCGGTGCGGAGCTTCTCGATGTACTGGTCGACCAGACCGAGTTGATCGTAGACCTCGAGCAGCCAGCCGGGGCGGCCGGTGGCGGTGCGCGCCTGCTCTTCGAGCACCGCCTCGAGCGCGTCGAGGTCGTACAGCGTTCGCATCTGGTGGATGGTCGGTTCCAGGAGGTCGCGGTCGCGGATGGCCAGCTCGGCCACCAGCT
>DASRIN010000152.1:0-4513 GCA_035649975.1 Gemmatimonadales bacterium | reverse complement strand
GCCGCGGCCGGCGTCCGCTACGAGGATTGGATCCGCTTTGTCCTTCCGCTCTGGGCGCTGCTGATGCTGCTGGCTGCTGTGGCGCTGACCCTGGCGGTGGCGATCGGGCTCAAGTAGTCCCGACCAGCCCTTCCAGAGTCTTCAGGTCGGCCAGGCCGACCTGCCGCCCGCGCTCCTTTCCACCCTCGAACGCAATCACGGTCGGAATGCCCCGTATTCCGAACCGGCTAGCGGTCAGGGGGTTGGCTTCGGTATCGAGCTTGAGCACCAGCAGCTCTCCGGCACGTCGCTGAGCCAGGTCATCCAGGGTTGGCGCCATCGCGTGACAGGGACCGCACCAGTCGGCGTAGAAGTCCACCAAGACCGGCACGCTCGAGCCATTCACGACCCGGTCGAAGTCTTTGTCGGTCACTTTCTGGGGGCGGTCCAGCCGGAGCGGCCGGCCACACTTGGCACACTTGGGCCCGGCCGAGAGCCGGGTGAGATCCACACGGTTGGCCGTCGAACAAAACGGACATATCACGACCGATGGCCGAGCCTGGGTGGTAGTGGTACTAGTAGTCACGGAGAGCCTCCTTGGCCTCGCAGAAGTCCAATGGAAATGTAAGTCGCCGTTCGGCTTCTGTGGCTGGCAGCGCTCAATGCCGGTGATCATGTTCACAGACAGGAACTCCCGGCGTGGCATTAGTGTTGCTACCGAAGGGATGGGAGTCTCCCATCGGAGGCACTGGCAATGAGCGAGCTGACAATCCGCGACATGGAGCAGGACGAGGATTTTGCCGCCTGGTTCTCCGAGATCCTGGAGCAGGAGGAGGATCCGGCGGGCTGGTCCAGTGCGCTCGACGAACGTTACCTCATTCTCAGCAACGAGATCGGCGACTGGATCGGGGGCCTCCGGTTCTGGATTCGAGGTGGGGTCGCCCACCTGGTCGATGTGGTTGTTCTCCCCCATGAACGCCATCGGGGACACGCCCACCGTCTGTTATCCGCGTTCGAGGAGCGAGCGGTCGACTCCGGGGCACACCTGGCCGAGTTCTGGACCGACGATCCTCGGTCGGAAGGCTTGCTGGGGGCCCTGGGTTGGCGCCGCATTTTCGTGCGGGATGGCTACATCGGACAGCGCACCTGGTCCCTCATGGAGAAGACCCTGACGCCCAAAGGCGCTCCCTCCGAGTAGCACAAGTAGCACCAGCGACACTATCTTAAGTCGCTGGTCGTATCCTACGTGTTCGTTTCCAGTTGCCGAAGGTATCCATGGGCATCGCTACCGATCCCGCACGGGAACTGTACTCCAAGATAGAGGTTCTTCAGGACCTCGAGGACAGGGTTCGGGAGTTGATGGAGATCCATGAGCGGAAGCGGGAGCTCTGGTTTCCGTCAGATCTGATTGGCCCCGCAGCGGGTGAGTGCCCCGATACCCATCTGACCAAGCTCAGGGCCCAGGCGGCGGGCATCCCCGATCATGCGCGCGCGGCTCTGGCGCTCAACCTCCTCACCGAAGAAGGCCTGCCTCACTTCCATCGGCTACTTGCCGTGTACCTCGGAGACGACAGTTTCTGGCGCAGTTGGAACAACCTCTGGACAGCGGAGGAGGACCGGCACGGCCAGGTGCTGCACGACTATGCTCGGGACACGCGGCTCCTCAATCAGCGCAGACTGGAAGAGATGCAGTTCGAGTACCTGCGGGCCGGGTTTCACCCTGAGTGGGACCGCGATCCGTACCGGGTCTTTGCCTACACCACAGTGCAGGAGCGTGCCACCCAGTTCTCCCATAGCGAGACGGGAAAGATCGTGGCCGAGTACGAGCCGCGGCTGGCGGCGGTCCTGAGTATGGTAGCCAAGGAAGAAGCGCGCCACTACACGTTCTACCGCACCGTCTTCGAAGAGATTCTCAAGCGCGACCCCGATCAGGCCCTTCATTCGGCGTCGTTCATCCTGCCGGCCATCGACATGCCGGGGGTCACCATGCCGGGATTCAAGGATCTGGCCGATGTGATTCGGCGGGCCGGCATCTACGGTCCACGCGATTACCTGCGCATCGTGCAAGAGCAGATCCGCTATTGGAAGATCGAGAGTATCGAAGGGCTGAACGAGCTGGGCCGCAAGGCGCAGGAAAAGATCATGGGCATCCCCAGCCGCCTGAAGCGGATTGCCGAGTACATGGAGACTCGGAGCAAGAGCAAGACGTTCAGCTTCGAGGTCGTGTTCAACCGCGAATTTGCGATGGAATGATAGGACGGCTTCCCTGGCGCGTCCTCCTTTCAGCTCTCGCGCTGGGTGGTTGTAGTGGAACCGGTAGCTCGAGCTCGCGCCCGCCTCTCAGTAGCCAGCTCACTCCTGAAGAACGCGATGTTCAAACCCTGGGCCGCGAGATCTTCGACCTAGTGGACCGGGCCGTGGACTACCGCGGCTCCCACCGCGGCCGCCCCGCAGTCTCACTGCGACAGATGGGCGTGGAAAGCCTGACCACCACAACTGTCCGGAGATTGGTTAATCTGCAGCGGGAGCCCGTGGTCACGGTGAGCTTTCGGCAGACGGCCGGCCGCCAAGTCATCTCCTGCCGGGGCACCAGCCAGATTATCGAGGAGGCTTCTTTGAACGGTCGCTATACTCTGATGTGCACCGCTAGCTCCGGAGCCCAACGACCTATGGAGGTGGTCACCGCGGGAGAACCTTGATGATCTCGTAGACCCCATGCCCTTCATCATCCTCGACACCGCTGTTCGCACTCTGGTCATCGTTGCTCTCGCGTATGCCTCCGTGGTGGCGCTCACCCACTGGGCGGTGCGGACCCGCCGGATCAATCCCTTTGGCGCCTGGCCCCGCCTCGTCCGCCAGATCAGCGATCCGGTGCTGCTCCGGCTGGAAAAACGGATCATCGCGGCAGGAGGCAGCCCCCAGAACGCTCCGCTCTGGCTGCTCGGACTGGTCATCGCGGCCGGACTGATTCTGGTGAGTCTGACCAACTGGTTCATCGGGATCCTGGCAGGGCTCTCGGCGGCGGTAAACGGTGGGCCTCGGGTGTGGCTCCGACTCGGGATAAGCGCTGTATTCACCATTCTCATGGCCGCTATCCTGATTCGGGTGATCGCTTCCTGGCTGGGGATCGGTCCCTATCGTAGTTGGATGCGACCGGTGGTAGCTCTCACCAGCTGGCTGATCGACCCGATCCGCCGGATCCTCCCGCAGATGGGAATGTTCGACTTCAGCCCAATGGTGGCGTGGCTGGTGCTGTACGTCGTGCGGGGGTTCGTCTTGGGCCTGATCTGAGGGATTGATAGTCGAAGGCCAAAGCGCTAGTTTGAACTCGTCTAACAACCGACCCCGTGGCGATTTGCGCTGATTGCGGCCACGTAAAACAAACTGCTAAAACGCTCCCCTGAGGCGTTTTGGCCTCAGGTTTTTGATTTTCGGAGCTCCGGTGCCCAAAAGCGTCACTCCCCCCACCGATCACGCAGGTCTCACCCGGGCAGACCGCCTGGCCCAGCTGGAATCGCTGCTGGCTCGGCGGATTCTGGTGCTCGACGGTGCCATGGGCACCATGATCCAGAGCTATAACCTGGGGGAGGGAGATTACCGGGGCACGCGCTTCGCGGACTGGCCCCGCGAGCTCAAAGGAAACAACGACCTTCTCTCGCTGACCCAGCCCGCCATCATCCGGGCAATCCACGCGGCATACCTCGAGGCCGGCGCGGACATCCTGGAGACCAACTCGTTCAACTCGACGGCCATCTCGCTCGGCGACTATGGCATGGAGTCCCTGGTCTATGAGCTGAACCGTGCCTCGGCCGAGCTGGCCCGGCAGGTCGCCGACCAGTTCGAGGCTCGCGATCCCCGGAGGCCCCGCTACGTCGCCGGGGTCTTGGGCCCCACCAACCGAACCGCGAGCTTGTCGCCCGACGTCAACGATCCTGGGTTTCGGAACGTGCGCTTCGACCAGCTGGTCGCCACCTACAGCGACGCGGTTCGCGGGCTGCTGGACGGTGGAGCCGACCTCCTGCTGGTCGAAACCATCTTCGACACCCTCAACGCCAAGGCCGCGCTCTTCGCCATCGAGACCTGTCTCGAAGCGCTCGGCTTCCGGGTGCCCGTGATGATCTCCGGGACCATCACCGATGCCAGTGGCCGAACCCTTTCGGGACAGACGACGGAAGCCTTCTGGAATTCGGTCGCGCATGCTCGTCCGCTCAGCGTGGGGCTCAATTGCGCGCTCGGGGCCAAGGCGCTGCGGCAGTACGTCCACGAGCTTTCGCGGATAGCGCCTGTGTTCGTGAGCACCCACCCCAATGCCGGTCTCCCCAACGAATTCGGCGGTTACGACGAAAGCCCGGAGTACATGGCCGGAGTGCTCCGTGAATTCGCCGAGAGCGGTCTGGTCAACCTGGTGGGCGGGTGCTGCGGGACGACGCCGGCTCACATCAAGGCGATAGCCGAAGCTGTTCGTGATCTGCCGCCCCGCAGCCCCGCCGCCCCGCAGCCCCGCCTGCGGCTCAGCGGACTCGAACCCCTCACC
>DASRIN010000151.1:0-5196 GCA_035649975.1 Gemmatimonadales bacterium | reverse complement strand
GCTGTCCGGTGACTCGAGCGGATGTCTCCGTGAGCCGGAGAAGGATGCGCCCCAGGCCGGCGGGTATCCGCAGGGCCTTTACGCTCCGCCCCATTACCGAGCCGATGATGCGGCTGAACTCCGAGCTGGTAAACACCTCCGGGTGGCAGGCATTATAGGTTCGCTGCACGCTCTGAGGGTGGACGCCCACGGCCAGCAACGCGCTTGCCAGATCAGCAGCATGGATTGCGGATAGCTCCTGATCTCCAGTGCCGAACACCGGCGCTACTCCCAGGCGGGCAATGCGAAACAGCTTCAGGACCTCTCGGTCGCGGGGCCCATAGACGATCGGCGGGCGCACGATCGACCAGGCCAGACCACTGGTGCGCACCACCTGTTCAGCCGCGAGCTTGCTCCGCCCATAGGCGGTAACCGGGTGAGGTTCCTCACTCCCACTGGGCGGAGCACCCCGGGGAGCGGGCCCGCCTGCTGCCAGAGACGACACAAAGACGAAGCGGGAGCAGCCGCCTCGCTCTGCCGCGGCCGTGACGTTTCGAGTGCCATCCCGATTGGCTTGCAGAAATTCCGCTTCGTTCCGGGCCGCAATCGCGCCGGCTACATGATAAATGATGTCCTGGCGTTTGACAGCGTGGTGCAGAGCCGATTCCAGGTGGAGGTGCCCGGGGATTACGGTGCACCCGCGCTCCGTCAGCGTTGCTGCCTTCGAGGGCGACCGGGCCAGGGCCGTCACCGTCCACCCCTCCCGAAGCAGCGCATCCACCAGGTGACTTCCCACGAAACCGGTGGCGCCGGTCACCAGGGCCTTCATAGCCGCCGGTCGTAGAGCCGATAGGTCTTGTAGACCGTGAAGGTCATCTTCTCCAAGCCGGCGTTCATGGCCGGGTTGTCTTCCAGGATCCAGCCCGCTTCACCCCAGTAGATCCCGCGCTCCCCGGCCTTGGTCCAGATCCAGTGATAGAGTATCGCGTCTACGCCTCGGCCCTGATAGGCCGGAACGACACCGAGCAACAGGATCCGGGCACGTCGGATGCGCCGGGTCTTGAGCGCCCAGAGCACCCGGATGATCACCGGGAAGAGCCGACCGGAACGGTTGCTGCGGAAAACGGTGTTGAGGTCAGGCAGGGCGATGCCGAACCCGATCAGCTTTCCGTCCTTCTCCGCCATGGGGACCAGCTCCGGGATGACTACTGGCTTGAATTGCTCTGCCAGATGGTCGATCTCGTGATCGGTCATCGGCACGAAGCCCCAGTTCTTCTCCCATGCCGAATTGTAGAGCTCCTTGATCCGCTCGACCTCGCCCTCGAAGTCCTTCATGTTCAGCGGCCGAAGGGTGATACCCTGGCGCTGGCGGATCAGCTCGGTGGCCCGGGCCAGCCGCTCGGGGACCGGGGCATAGTGCTCCGGATGACCGCCCTGGTATACCCAGAGGTCCTTCGCCTTGGTGAATCCGCTCCGCTCGAGCAGTCGCACGTAGTAACGGGGATTGTGCGGCATCATCAGGGTCGGCGGCGTGTCGAAGCCATCCACCAGCAGACCGCACTCGTCGTTGACCGAGAAGGAGGCGGGACCGCGCAAGACGTCGTGCCTCCGGGAGCGGCACCATTGGGCGGCGGCAGCGAAGAGCGCATCCGCCACCTCCTGGTCGTCGATGCTCTCGAAGAAGCCGAAGAAGCCAACCCGATCATCGTGGGTCTGGTTGTGGAGGCGGTTGCTGATGGCCGCAATCCGGCCCACTACTTCACCGTTCCGCTCGGCGAGGAAGTATTCGGCATCGGCGTGCTCGAAAAAGGGGTTCTTGGTCGGGCTGAGGAGCATCTCCACGTCCCGACGCAACGGCGGGACCCAGAGAGGGTCCCGCTGATGCAGCCGGTAAGGGAGATCGATGAAGCGCTTGAGGTCCCTTCGCTCGCGCGCCTCGCGGACGCGCAGGCGATCGCTCAAATGACCCCCAGGTCCCTGCCTATGGTGGCGAACTGGTCCAGGGCAAAGTCGATCTGCTCGAAGGTATGGGTCGCCATCAGACTGGTGCGCAGCCGGCACTGAGATGGGGGCACCGCGGGCGGAGCCACCGGGTTGGTGAACACGCCAGCGTCGAACAGGCGCCGCCACATCAGGAAGGTCTTTTCCAGCGGCCCGATCAGCACCGGCACGATGGGGGTTTGGGTGGGCCCAATATCGAAGCCGAGATTTCGGAACCCGTCCTGCAGCCGCCGGGTGTTGGCCCAGAGGCGGTCGCGGCGCTCCGGCTCCCGCTGCAGCACTTCGAGTGCGGCCAGCACCCCAGCGGTGTTCGCCGGAGGCAGGGAAGCGGTGAAGATGAGGGGCCGGCTGTTGTGCCGCAGATAATGGATCACGCTTTCCGACGCCGCTACGAACCCGCCGATGGACGCGAGCGACTTGGAGAAGGTGCCGGCAATGATGTCGACCTCCTCGGTCATGCCGAAGTGGGCGGCGGTGCCGTCACCATTGGGACCGAGCACACCGAGGGCATGGGCGTCATCGAGCGCGAGGGCCACCCCGTGCTTGCGCGCCAACCGGGAGAGGCCCGGTACGTCGGCGATGTTACCCTCCATGGAATACACGCCGTCTACCACGATCAAGGAGCCCCGTCCAGAGCCATTCCGATCCAGCCGGCGCTCCAGATTGCTCAAGTCCCCGTGATTGAAACGCTCGGTCTCGCCATAGGAGAGCTTGGCACCGTCCACGATGGACGCGTGGTCGAGCTTGTCGAGGTAGACCACCTCGCCTCTGCCAACCAGCCCGGAGATCAGACCCAGGTTGGCCGAATAGCCGGTCGAAAAGACCAGACAGTCTTCCTTGCCTACGAATTCGGCGAGGGAGGCCTCCAGCTGCTCGTGCAGGTCGAGAGTTCCGTTCAAAAACCGGCTTCCGGTGCAGCCGGACCCATAGCGATGGAGGGCCCGAGAGGCGGCTTCGAGGACCTTGGGGTGATGGGTCAGACCCAGGTAGTTATTCGACCCCAGCATAATCCGCTTCTGTCCGTCAATGACGACGACAGTGTCCTCCGATTCGGAAATCGGATTGAAGTACGGATAGAGGCCAACTGCCTGCAACTCCCGCGCTTTCGTGAACTGCCGGCACTTTTCGAACAGGGCAACCTGCTGGAGTTCTTGGGTGTCCACAGCACCTCGGCACAAAGAGAGTTCAGTAATGCCCACATCACTATGTCACTGAATGGCTTAAACTAGTGGTGCGGGGAGGAGGGCACAAGCCAGACTCTGCCCTCGCTCCAGGACTGGCAACTCCCTGGGTAAGGCCTGCGCCGCGCTGGACGCTGGGGAACTTGCGATTACTTTTCGGCTTTCATTTCCCAGGTGCACATTGCTGCTCGGAGTGTCCCGCTGGGTGACGGTGGTGTGCGTCCTCTGGACCCATCTCGCTACCCCGGTTCAGGCCCAGTACCCCCGCGCTCAGCGGGGGGAGTTTGAAGTACGGGGAATGGATTTCCGGCCCGAGGGCGCCTGGCGCAAGCGGGTCGGGGCCGTCCGCTCTGCCCGCCATAGCTGGCTCCGCGCTGGCGCGGTTGGCGCGCTCAACTTCTCGGCACCGACCGCTGCTGGCGGGAGCCGAGTCACCGGACGAGTCATCGTTCCGGTCATTCCAATCGCTTTCGTCAACTTTCCAGCACCCTACCCAGTCGAGCGCTATCAGGAGCTGTTCTTCAGCTCTGCGCGAGCCGATGGCTCCTATAGCCTCAAGACCTTCTACCAGCAGCTTTCCAACGGGAACATCACGGTGGACGGCCAAGTATTTCCCTGGGTTACCGCCGATTCCACCGCCGCGTACTACGAGGATGGCTGCAACGGCATCGGGGTCCTGGCACCCTGTCCGGCGCGGCCAGTAAACCGATTCGGCCAGCTCCTGCTGCGAACTCTAGACGTGGTCTCTCAGGGTACCTCAGGCGCGTCAGTCTGGAGCCAGTACGACAATGACGGACCCGACGGGGCTCCCAATTCCGGTGACGATGATGGGTTTGTGGATTTCGTCACCTTCCTTCAGGCCCAGCGGGATGGCGCTTGTCCCAACTCACCCCACATCTGGGCCCATCGGTTTGTGATTCGAGCATGGAACGGCGGCTCACCATTCATCACCCGCACTCCCTGGGTGGGCCACCCGGGACAGTTCATCAAGGTTGATGACTACATCATGCAGAGCGCGGTAGGAGGCAGCAGCTCCTGCGACGGCTCCTCCATAATGCCGATCGGCACGGTGGCCCACGAAACCGGCCACGCTTTTGGTCTTCCCGATTTGTATGACACGGATTTGGGCAATCCCCAAGCCACCCAAGGGATCGGTGAGTGGGGGCTGATGGGAAGCGGCAACTATGCCCGCCCCTACAGTCCGTCCCGGTACGAGGCCTGGTCGCTGTTCGAGCTGGGGTGGGTTGCGGTAGACACGCTGCTCTCAGGGGAGGAGGTCCGGCTGGGTCCGGTCGCCAGCTCTGATACCGTGCTATATGTCCCGGTCTCTGGCACCGACGAGTTCTACTTATTGGAGAACCGCCAAGCCCAGGAGAGCGACACTGCCCAGATGAACCCGGCATTTGGCAGCCATCAGAAGTCTCCCGGGCTTCTGGTGTGGCATATCGATCAGAGCCAGGTGGACGACCACGGATTCGAGGCCGACAACCGGGTCAACGTCGGGCCGATACACGGAGTGGCGCTGGTGCAGGCGGATGGGCGCAATGATTTGAGGCTTGCCGGGGAAAATCGGGGCGACACGGGCGATCCCTATCCCGGCTCATCAGGCAATACCGAACTGTGCCGATCTACCAATCCAGCCCTTAAGGACAATGGAGGCGCGTTCGCCCATTTCTGCCTCAGCGGCATAACCCAGATCACTCCCGGCGGGAGCATCGGTTTCCGATACGTTTCCTACAATTCAGTCTTCACGGCTGACCACCCGGGTGCTCTTATCAATGTGGACGGAACCAGAGTCGCGCGGCTGGAGCGGTTTTTCCCCGCGGGTACCCCGATCGAGCTGTCGGCAGATTCGGTGCAGCAGGATGAAACCGCCCGTAGCCGCCATGAGTTTCTCGCCTGGAGCGACGGTGGCGCCCGGACTCATGGGATTACCGCCGGTGACATACCGGATACCGTTATCGCCCAGGTAGCAACCTCCTATCGCCTTCGTACCGAGGTGCAGGGCGCCGGCATGGCGGCCATCACCAATGGC
>DASRIN010000150.1:0-2172 GCA_035649975.1 Gemmatimonadales bacterium | reverse complement strand
TCGGGGTGCACCTCACCGATGACGGCCATGCCGAATGTGGGCTCCACGGCGTCGATGGAGTGGCCGCCGAGGATCAGACACTTGGCCCGGCCGGCAACGTCGGCAGCCCCGCGGAGCACCTGTCCCAGCATATCGAATGGCAGGCGCTCCCGAGGCCAGCCCACCAGATTGAGGCCAAACAGCGGTGTTGCGCCCATGGCGTAGATATCGCTCAGGGCGTTGGCCGCGGCGATGGCCCCCCAGCAGGCCGGATCGTCGACGATAGGCGTGAAGAAATCCACCGTCGCCACCAGGGCGCGGTCGGGCGACAGCAGAAAAACCGCGGCGTCGTCTTTGGTGGCGGCGTCGATCAGGACCCTGGGGTCCGATGCCTCCGGCAGAAAGCGCAGGACCTGCGCTAGATCGGCGGAGCCGAGCTTACAGGCTCAACCGGCGCCGTGGGACAGCGAAGTGAGCCGGATTCTGGTCTTTTGATCGGTTGGCGCGTTGGACATCGGACACCTCCTTCGAGCAGTCTAGCTCTCCGGCTCGGCCCAGAGCAACGCGCGCAGGGCGATCAAGGCCCGCTCCTGCTGAGCGGTGGGTCCGAAGCTGCCGTCGAGCCGCTGCCGGGAGAGCAAGGCCGGTACCGCCCGGCGCACGGCCTCCCGCGCCTCGGGTGTGCCGAGAGCCAACAGCGCCTCGAGGGTGTGGAAGAGATCGGCATTGGGCCAGGTCCCATCCGGGCCCTGCTTGGCCGCAATCACTGCAGAGAGCCTGCCCCGAACCTCGGAGGACTGAGACCCGCAAGCGATTGCGTGAATACCAGCGATGATGGTGTCGGGTGCGAAATAGCCGTTCCAGTCGGTCCACTGCTGCTGGAGCTGCAGCAGGCTGGCGAGATGACGCTCGATCAGGGGCCGGGACCCCAATCCGCCCCGCAGGGCGACGCGCAGGGCCCCACAGCTGAGCGCAAACCGGGCCGCCGGGTCGGCGCGAAACACCTTGCCGTTGGGAAACATGACCGGTGCAACACGCTGCTCCGGAGGTGCGGGAGAGAAGAAGCCGGAAATGAAATGCTCGCAGATGCGATGGCCATGCCGGATCCGGTTGCATCCCTGGTCGAAGGCACCCGGTCTGCCCTGGAGCGACAGAATAAGCTCGATGGCCCGCCTCCACGCGTGCTCCTCGTAGGCCTCGAGATCGAGGAGGTCATGCGCCCGCCAGATAGTCGGCACCACGGCAGTCTCCACAGCCTGGGCCTCGGTAATCTCCTCCACCAGTTGTTCAACCAGGTCTTCATCATCGGCTGCCGGCTGCCCCAGGTCCCGCCGGGCCAGAACACCCTGGCGGCTAGGCTCCGAGGCGAAGAAGAGAGCCAGGCGGTCGATACTCTCCTGCGAATGGGTCGGCGCGGTCAGAGGATTACCAGGTTGCTCGAATGGAGTCGATGGCGACCAGGCGGCCGCGGCTCATGACTGCCTCGATCGATTGGGTATTACGGATGTCGGCCAGGGGATCCTTGGTGAGGACGATCAGATCGGCAACCTTGCCGGGCGCCAGTAGGCCGATGGAATCGACGCCCAGCAGCACCGCTGCATTTCGGGTCGCCGCCCGCAACGCTTCGCGGGTGCTGAGCCCGGCGCGAACCAGCAGCTCCAGCTCGCGATGTTCACTGTAGCCGGGGACCAGCAGCTGATTGGGGGAGTCGGTCCCGGTTGCGATTCGCCCTCCGGCAGCGGCAAACGTTCGGACAAAGAGATCCTGCATCGACCGCGCCTCGCGGAATGCTTCGAAGTCGCTCTCGCTCCATCCGGCGCGGGCGATCATCCCGGGCACGTCCCAGTCCCGCTTGGGGGCTTCGGGCACCGCCGCCATGGCCTGGTCGCGCTGCAGAGCGGGATCGTTCATCCGGCTGAGGGTCTCGTGCAGTGTCAGGGTGGGAACCAGGGTGATCTTCGCGTCGGCCAGGCGAGTGGCCAGCTGCCTGACGGAGGCGGGGTCGAGACTGGTCCAGCTTCGCTCAAAGCTGGTCCACCCAGGAAAGAAACCGCGATAGTGAGCCGCAATTAGCGAGGAGCGCTGCCCGGACACCGCCTCGGGCACCCCGGTCAGGTGCTCGATCGAGGAAACGCCCGCCTTGGCCGCGGCTACGGCATCGGTCATGCCGAGGTGTCCGGTGACCGGGACATT
>DASRIN010000149.1:0-2550 GCA_035649975.1 Gemmatimonadales bacterium | reverse complement strand
CGTCGAAGGTCGAAGATCTGCTTCTTGACTGCCTGTGGTTCGATGAAGGCGCCTGGCCAGACCGAATCGAGCAGCTCGCGCTGGGTGACCAGTCGGCCGGCGTGCTCCACCAGGTAGCGCAGGACTTCGAAGCTCTTTGGCGCCAACAAGATTCGCTCATCTGCCCCCGCTTCGCGGGAGCGCCAGAGGCACTCGTTGACGGTATCGAGACGGAAGGGCGGGAACAGCTTCACGAAGCGCACCTCCACCCGAAACGCGTTCCGGACCAACCCAGGATTCCAACATAACGTCTGGGGGCGAGCACGCCATTAGTATAGGGGCCGCCGGTTACGGCTATGTGCTTCTGCAACAATGAGGTGGTCTCTCGGGCGACGGCAATCCATCGGCAATTGCCATGGGTTAGGGTGGACCGTATATCTCCTCCCTGCCGGCCGAAGGAGGCTGCGGTGGGTCGCGTAAGACTGGGCGACTTCGTCGTCGATATCGTCTCGGGCGAGTTGTGGTCAGCCGGAGCCGAGGGCGGGCGCGAGCGTATCGTCCTTCGGGAGCAACCGCTCAGAGTCCTGCGGTTGCTGATCGAGGCCAATGGGCGGTTCGCCACCCGCGAGGAGATCAAGAAGCAGCTCTGGCCCAACGACACGATCGTCGATTTCGACCACAGCATCAACGTGGCCATCGGTACCCTCCGCCGAGTCCTCGGCGACTCCGCCGACAATCCCCGGTACATCGAAACCCTGGCCCGACGAGGCTACCGGCTCCTGGTCGCCGCCGAGCGGCTGGAGCCGGGGCGAGCGGCGGCGGCGGCTGCTCCGGGAGCCGAGGCGGCGGCCGAACCACTCGGACTGATCGGGAAGAAGGTGTCGCACTACCGCGTCATCTCGGTGATCGGTGGCGGGGGTATGGGCATGGTGTATCAGGCCGAGGATCTCAGGCTCGGCCGGCGGGTGGCGCTCAAGTTCCTCCCGGAGGAGCTGGCCGACGCGCCGGCGGCGCTGGGCTTGCTGCAGCGCGAAGCCCAGACCGCCTCAGCCCTGAATCATCCGAACATCTGCACCATCTACGAGATCGAAGAGCACGAGGGCCAGCCCTTCATCGCGATGGAGCTGCTGGAGGGGGAGACCGTGCTCGAGCGGCTGACGTCGCGACCCGGTCCAGTCCCCCTGGCGGAACTGGTGGATGTGGGGGTCCAGGTTTGCAACGGTCTTCAGGCCGCCCACGACCGGGGAATCATCCATCGTGATATCAAGCCGCCGAACATCTTCCTGACGCGGCAGGGCCCGGTGAAGATCCTGGACTTCGGCGTCGCCAAGCTGGCGGAGACGGAGGACACCCACCCAGCGGTTTCCTATCGGAGCTTCACCGCGGTCGGCACACCCAGCTACATGTCACCCGAGCAGGTCCGGGGAGAGCGGCTGGACACCCGGACCGATCTCTTTTCGCTGGGGCTGGTGTTGTACCAGATGGCCGCCGGGCGGCGCGCCTTCGAGGGTGACACCGAGGCAGCGATCCACGACGCGATTCTCCGGCTGACCCCCGAGCCGGCGCGAGCGTACAACCCGGCGGTTCCTGAGGGCCTGGACCGGGTGCTTGCCAGAGCGCTGGAGAAGGACCGTACCCGGCGCTATCAGTCCGCCGCCGAGCTGCGGGAGGATCTGCTGGGCCTCCTGACAGAGAAGCGGTCAACTCGGGTTCGCTCGCGACGCTGGGCTTCGGCTGTCGCGGTCGCCGTGCTGGCAGCGGGCTTCGGGCTCTACTCCAGTCTGCATCGGCCGGTGACGTTGTCGGACAGCGACACGATCGTGCTGGCCGATCTCGGCAACGAGACCGAGGACACCGTCCTCGACGCCGGCCTGAATGCGGCGCTGCGGGCCGGCCTGGGCCAAACGCCCTACCTCAGCGTCCTGGCAGCCGAGAAGGTGGTCGGGACCCTCCGGCTACTCAACCTTCCGCCCACGACCCGGCTGATCCCGGACATCGCCCTGCGGGTGTGCGGCCGGACCAACAGCAGGATGGTCGTAGGGGGCACCATCGCGGATGCCGGGAATCGATACCGGATCGAGCTGAGTGCGCTGGACTGTCAATCGAAAAGGCCGGTCGCGAGGGCCGAGGAGGAGGCGGGCGGCCGGGACCAGATCGTTCACACGCTGGGCGTCACCGCGGCGCGGCTCCGCAGGATGCTGGGTGAGCCCGAGACCTCGATCGCCCGGTTCAATCAGCCGCTCGAGCTCGCCACCAGCTCCTCTCCCGAGGCCCTGCAGCAGCTGATCCTGGGCTACCAGCGCCACTTCTCGGCGAACTACCAGGAGGCGGCCGCCCACTACCGGCGCGCCATCGAGCTGGATTCGAACTTCGCTCTGGCCTATGGTGCGCTCGCGACGGCCCTCCAGCCCATCGATCCCCTCGGCTCGATGAAGGCCGGCATGAAGTCGTATACACTCCGTGACCGCTTGATCGTGCCCAACCGACTCCGCGCGGAATTCGGGTACCACAATCTCGTGGTCGGTGATCAGGAGAAGGCCTGCGCCTTCGCCCAGCAATGGGCCCAGATCT
>DASRIN010000148.1:0-7869 GCA_035649975.1 Gemmatimonadales bacterium | reverse complement strand
TGGATCTCGACCAGCCCCAGATCGTTCCAGCCGATCTCCGCCCGCTCCAGCGCCTTGGGCACGGCATAGACCGGACCCATGAGCAGCTGCCACCCCGGATCCACCGCGCTCACGGCGTAGCTCCGGATGTAGACCAGCGGCTCGTGTCCGAGCGCCTTGGCCTTCTCCTCTGCCATCAGCAGCACTGCGGCGGCGCCATCGGTGAGAGGCGACGAGTTGCCCGCCGTCACGGTGCCGTACTTCCGGTCGAATACCGGCTTGAGCTGGGCCAGCTGTTCCATCGAGGTATCGGCCCGGATCCCGTTGTCCTCCTGTATTACCTCGTCGCCGGCAGCGAACCAGGGCGCGATCTCCCGGGTCAGTCGTCCGTCCAGGGTGGCCGCACGCGCCCGCTGATGACTCATCAACGCAATCCGGTCCTGCTCCTCTCGGCTGATTCCGTTCTCCTTGGCCATCTTCTCAGCCGACTGGCCCATCGTCTCGCCGGTGGAGGGCTCGGCGATGGCTGGAGTCACCGGGATCAGATCGCGGGGACGCACCCGCCCCAGCATCGCTACTCGCCCCCCCAGGCTGCGGGCCTTGTTCGCTTCGACCAGCGTCCGGCTGAAGCGCCGGGAATGCAGGATGGGCAGATCGGAGAGCGACTCGACGCCGCCCGCGAGCACCACGTCCGCGTGGCCCAGCCGGATCTGATCCGCAGCATTGTTGATGGCCTGGGCCGCGGAGGCACAGGCCCGATTGATGGTGTACGCCGGCACGCTGGGCGGGAGCTGGGGCAGCAGGCTCACCTCTCGGGCCACATTGGGCGTGAGCACCGAAGGGACGACCTGGCTGAACACCACCTCGTCCACCTCCCGGCCGTCCACTTCGCTGCGGTACAGCAGCTCCCGGGCGGCATGCCGAGCCAGGGCTACCGCGGTGACGTCGCGAAAGACCGTGCCGCTCTTGGCAAAGGGGGTGCGGACTCCGGCCACGACAGCAACCCGCCGGCCGGCGCGCTCATCAGCCATGTTGCCCCAAGTAGAAGGTGAGAGGTGAGACGTGTTACTTTTTCACTGCGATCACGCTGGCCACTGCCCGCCAATGCTCGTCGTCGACTGTCTCGAGCACCTCGCGTCCGTGCACCACCTTGAGCGGTGCTACCAGGTGAGACAGCTCGCCGGGGCGCAGCAGGTGGGCGCTCGAGGTCGGGCCCCAGCCCGCCTCCCGCTGTGCCTCGAGAAAGGTTTCCATGATGAGAAGGCCACCGGGCGCGACCAGCCCGAGAATTCGCGGCATGCTGGCCCGGTCAAGATAATTGAACACCAGAACCGCATCAAAAGGCTCTAACTCTGGCCACTCCTCCTCCAGATCCAGCTCCCGCCAATCGATGGTTAAGCCCGCAAATGCAGCCCGCGCCTTGCCGTTGGCGAGCTTGACCGGGTCGCGGTCGATGGCCACCACCTGTGCTCCCAACGCGGCGGCAGCGATGCTGTGGCGGCCATCGCCACAGGCCAGGTCCAGTACCCGTTCGCCCGGACGAATGCGATGAGCGTGCCAGAGAAACCAGGTGCTTGGCCGCATGCCCGGCGATCGCTGGAGCGGGCCACGCTGGAGCAACTCTCGGCTCATCCGGCTGATCTCCTGGTCATTGGAGGGGGAATCAACGGGGTAGGCATCGCCCGCGATGCTGCCATGCGCGGTCTCAGGACCATGCTGGTCGAACAGAACGACCTCGGCTCGGGGACGAGCTCACGCTCCAGTCGCCTGATCCACGGCGGCCTGCGCTATCTGGAGCAGGGGGAGTTCGGATTGGTCCTGGAAGCGAACCGGGAGCGGCGGATCCTGCAGCGGATCGCCCCTCATCTGGTATGGCCTCTGTCGTTCGTGTTCCCGGTGCATCGTGGCGACCGCATTTCGCGCTGGCAGCTCGCGGCCGGCATGATGCTCTATGATATCCTGGCACTGTTTCGCAATGTGAGGCCGCACCGTTTGCTGGGCAAGCGGGGGATGCTGGAAGCCGAGCCCATGCTGCGGGACCGGGGCCTGCTTGGTGGGGCCCGCTACTTCGATGCCCAGTGCGATGATGCCCGCCTGGTGATAGCCACCGCGCGCTCTGCCATCCATCACGGGGCCCAGGTGGCCAACTACATGGTCGTGCGGGCGCTGGAGCGCACCGCCGGACGGGTAGTGGGGGCCCAGCTGGAGGACCGCCTGACTGGGGAGCGGGGAGTGGTGCGAGCCAGCGTGGTGGTGAACGCCACCGGGCCCTGGGCCGACCGGGTGCGCCGGCTGGAGGACACCGCTGCCGCTCCGCTGCTGCAGGCCACTAAGGGTGTGCACGTGGTGGTAGATCGGGCCCGGTTGGAGCATCGGGAGGCAATCGCCTTCACCAGCCCGATCGATGGGCGGGTGATGTTCGTCCTGCCCTGGGGCGATCTCTCCTACATCGGAACCACCGACACCGACACCTCGGAGCCACCCGAGGAGCTCAGCGTCAGCGCCGACGATGTGGTGTACTTGCTGCGCTCTGCCAATGCCCGGTTTCCCAGTGCCCGACTGAGCCTGGAAGACGTTCGCGCCAGCTGGGCCGGGCTCCGGCCGCTGCTTGCCGATGGGGCCCGATCTGCGTCCAGCCGCTCGCGGGAGCATGCGCTGGTGCAGGGGTCCGGAGGCATGCTCACGGTCGTGGGTGGCAAGCTCACCACCTACCGGTCGATGTCCGCCGAGGTGGTGGATCACGCGATGCGCGAGCTGCGCCATCGGGATGGACGCCAGAGGCAGGGAGAGGCCAACACCCACGAAGATCCGCTGCCTGGGGGCGAAACGGCGGACCTGAGCCAGTTCCGGGAGCGAGGACTGGAGCTGGGAATTCAGCCGGCCAGCGTCGACCACCTGCTGCGGCACTACGGAACCGAGGCGGCGGGGATTTTCAATCTGGGAGGAGCCGATCGCCGGCTGTTCCGACGGCTGGTGGAACCGCACCCTGCAATCGAAGCTGAAGTGGTGCATGCGGTGCGACGGGAGCTGGCCCAGCGAGTGGAGGACGTGCTGGTGCGCCGGTTCCACTTGTACTACGAGCACCCCGACCAGGGCGTCTCGGTGGCCCGGCGGGTCGCCGAGCTGATGGGCGAGGAGCTGGGATGGGACCCACAACGCATCAAGGTGGAGGCCGAGCGCTACCTGGAGTTCGTGAATCGGCAGTTCGGCCCCGGGGCGCTACTGAACGACCACAATGCCTCTCATCCCGAACGTGGGTGACCCGTGAAGAGTGCAGTAGTAGTTGTAGGTTCCCGGTGTGTTGAAGGTGAACTGATAGCTATGAGGGGCGGCGGAGGTTCCGCTGCCGGTCGGCTGGCTGGCAACCGGGGTCACGTTATGCGACGTCGCCCCGGCTGCCCAGGTCCAGGTCACCGTCGTTCCGGCGCTTACCGTCAGGGTCCCCGGGTCAAAGAAGTCGTTCCGCACTGTGATGTCGCTCGACGGTGGTGGAGCGGCTGTTGCCGTGGCGGTAAACGTCTGGGGCGAACCAGCGAGGGTGCCGGCGGTGGCAGTGATGGTGATCGGTCCCTCGGTGTCGCCCATCGTGAGGTTCACGGCCGAAGTGCCGTTGGGACCGCTAGCTACTGTAGGCGCCGAGAGCGAGCCGTCGCTCGCGGCCCAGGCCACGTCAACGCCGGCAACACCGTTCCCGAACTGGTCTGAGACCTTCGCTACCAGTGGGTTGGCGAGCGCGGTTCCAACAGCGGCCTGCTGCCCATCACCCGAGACCTTCTCCAGTTCACTCGCCGCAGCAGGAGCGGCGGTAGCGGTAAAGCTGACCGGCGAACCGCTGGCACCGCTCAGTGAAGCCTGCGCGCTCTGGGAGCCTGCTACCGTGCCCAAGGTCCAGGAGTTGCTTGCCAGTCCACCGGCATCGGTGACCGAGGTCGCCGCGAGGGTTGCCCCCGGGACCGAGGTGGACCAGGCCACCGTGACCCCCGCGGCCGGCGTTCCACCGTCGGTGACCACGACCTGAATCGGATTGGCCAGTGGCTGGGCCACAACGCCGGTTTGCGCATCGCCGCTGGCTGATGCCTTCGCGATGGCAGTTGTGGTGGGGGGCGTCCCACCATTGTCGCCGCCGCCATCGCCGCCGCAGCCCAGCAGGACGGCCGTCAAGAGTAGGGGGAGCCTCGGGGGGATGGCACGCAGCATGGGACTTCCTGGCCAGAGAATACGGGACCTCTCCCTGGAACAATGCCACGCCCCTGTAACCCTGTCTTGTAAAATCCTAGCACAGGACGGGCCGTTCTAGGCGGTAGGAGAGCCGTTATCTTTCCTGATACTGTGCCCGATCATTATTGCCGTCCAGGCAGGATGTAACTCGTGGATCCGAACGTATTCGAGACCGCAAACGCCGGCTTTGCCCAGGCCATCTACGAAGAATTCTTACGCGATCCAGCTGCCGTGGATCCGGAGTGGCGGAGGCTGTTTGAGAGTGGAGTAGTTGGGCAGCGCGATGGCGGTGGGGCAGCGGGGCAGCGGGGCGGGGTGGAAGCGGGGCAGACGGGCAGCGGGGCAGGTGGGCCGGCAGCATCCAGTTCAGCTGCTGAAGCAGCCTCCGCCCAGCAGCCCCGCGGCCCCGCTGCCCCGCTGAATACTGCCCCGCTGCCCAGCAGCCCCGCTGCCCAGCCAATCAAAGGCCCCGCCGCCAAGCTGGTCGCCAACATGACGGAAAGCCTCACCGTCCCCACGGCGACCACCTTCAGGGTGCTGCCGGTGGCGCTGCTGGAGGACCGCCGGCGAGCCCTCAACTCGGCGATCCAGGCCGCCGGCAAGCCCGGCAAGATCTCGTTCACCCACCTCATCGCCTACGCCATCGTGCAGGCGGCCAAGCAGCAGCCGGTGATGGCGCAGACCTTTGCGGTCATCGAAGGCACTCCACACCGGGTGCAGCCGAACGGGGTCGGACTCGGACTTGCGGTCGACGTCCAGCGTAAGGACGGCAGCCGCGGTCTCGTCGTCCCCGTCATCAAGCACGCCGAGTCGATGGACTTCGCCGCTTTCCATGGCGCGTACGAGGCTCTGGTCGAGAAGGCCCGCACCAACAAGCTCATGCCGGATGACTTCGCCGGCGCCACCATGCAGCTGACCAACCCCGGCGGCCTGGGCACGGTGGCTTCGGTGCCGCGGCTCATGGCCGGCCAGGGCAGCATCATCGCGGTCGGCGCCATCGGCTACCCGGCAGAGTTCTCCGCCGTGCCGGAGACCAAGCTCGCCGAGCTCGGTGTCAGCAAGGTCATGACCGTCACCAGTACTTACGACCATCGGATCATCCAGGGGGCGGAATCGGGTGCCTTCCTGGGCATCGTCGATCGGCTGCTTCAGGGCGACCAGAATTTCTATGACGGCATCGCGAAGAGCCTCGGCGTAACCGTTACTGCTTCCGCGGTTCCATCGGGACCAGGTGCGGGCAGGGCGGCACCGGCGACGGCGCAGGAGCCGGTCGCGCCGGAGATGCTGTATCACGTGGCGGCGGCGATGGCGTTGGTGAAGGCCTTCCGAATGCACGGGCACCTGGCGGCCCACCTCGATCCGCTGGGAACGGAGCCGCTCGGTGATCCCGCCCT
This sequence comes from Gemmatimonadales bacterium, assembly GCA_035649975.1. Classification (GTDB taxonomy): domain Bacteria; phylum Gemmatimonadota; class Gemmatimonadetes; order Gemmatimonadales; family GWC2-71-9; genus CAVVWJ01. Next base: position 2,278 of record DASRIN010000148.1, on the reverse strand, counting down.
CAACCCGGGATCGCTCGGGCTCACGCCGGAGGTGATGGCGGCGATTCCGTCCAAGGTCCTTCGCATTGCCGTCCCCGGCGCCACTCTGGCCGAGTCACTGCCCTATCTCCAGGCCACCTATTGCGGGACGATGGCGTACGAGATCGAGCACATCTCGACCCACGAGGAGCGGGTCTGGCTGCGGGAGAAGATCGAGTCCGGGGCCCACCGGCGGCCGCTCTCACCGGAGCGGCAGCGCTGGCTGCTCCAGCGGCTGACCGAGGTCGATACCCTGGAGCGGTTCCTCCACAAGGCCTACCTCGGCCACAAGCGATTTTCCATCGAAGGCGTGGACCTGCTGGTGCCGATGCTCGACCTCACCATCGAGCGAGCCGCTGAATCGGGGGCGCGCGATGTGGTGCTCGGCATGGCCCATCGGGGCCGGCTCAACGTGCTGGCTCACACCATCGGCCGCCCCTACGAGACGATCTTCGCCGAGTTCGAAGGCGGGCGACAGGTCGAGGCTGGTCAGCTCACGCCGGAGGGCGGTACCGGCGACGTGAAATACCACCATGGTGCCGAAGGAGCGTACGTCACCTCCGAAGGCAAGGCCATCACCGTCAGCCTCGCCCCCAATCCCAGCCACCTCGAGTACGTCTCGCCCGTGGTCGATGGGAGAGCCCGGGCCAAGCAGACCCAGCGCCGTGGCCGCGAAGCCCATCACGATCCTACGGCCGCGCTCCCGGTCGCCATCCACGGCGATGCCGCGTTCGCCGGTCAGGGCGTCGTGGCCGAGACTCTCAACCTCGGCGCGCTCAAGGGCTATCGCACCGGCGGCACCCTGCACCTGATCACCAACAACCAGGTCGGGTTCACCACCGACATAGAGGATGCCCGGTCCACCCGGTACGCCTCCGACCTCGCCAAGGGCTTCGACATTCCGATCATCCACGTCAACGCCGATGACGCGGAAGCCTGCTTGTCCGCGGTGCGGCTGGCGATGGCATACCGGGACAAGTTCCATCAGGATGTCGTGATCGATTTGGTAGGCTACCGCCGGCACGGCCACAACGAGGGTGACGAGCCGGCGTATACCCAGCCGGTCATGTACGAGCGGATCAAGAATCTGCCTCCGGTCCGGGACCAATATGCTCGCGCGCTAATTCAGGCCGGCGTCATTACTCAGGAGGACGCCGACCGTCAGGCATCCGAGGCCTATCAGCGCCTGGTGGACATCCAGCAGGCGTTCAAGAACAGCATGGGCAAGGCGACGCCGCAGGAACGCCCGGTCCGGCTGAGCGGCCCGGGACAGGAGGTCGATACCGCGCTGGCGCCCGAGTTCCTCACCGCTTTGAACGATCAGCTCCACAGCTGGCCCGAGGGTTTTGCGGTAAATCCCAAGCTTCGGCGGCAGCTGGATCGGCGTCGCGCCGCCTTCGGGCCGGACGGCGGGATCGAGTGGGCCCACGCCGAGGCTCTGGCACTCGGTTCGCTGTTGACGGAGGGGGTCCCGGTACGGTTTACCGGCCAGGATACCGAGCGGGGCACCTTCAGCCAGCGCCACCTGGTGCTGCACGACGTGAACACCGGCGCTACCGTGACCCCGATCAAGACCCTGCCGGGAGCGCTCGCTCCCATGGAGCTGCACAACAGCCCCCTGTCGGAGTTGGCGACGCTCGGCTTCGAGTACGGCTACAGCGTGGCCGCACCGGAGGCTCTGGTGCTCTGGGAGGCGCAGTTCGGTGACTTCGTGAATGCCGCCCAGGTCATCATCGACCAGTTCATCGCGGCGGGCCTGGCGAAGTGGGGACTCACCACTCGGCTCACTCTGCTGCTGCCGCATGGCTACGAAGGGCAGGGACCGGAGCACTCCAGCGCCCGGATGGCTCGGTTTCTCCATCTCGCCGCCGAGGGAAACATCCGAGTGGTGAACTGCACCACACCGGCGCAGTACTTCCACTTATTGCGCCGCCAGGCCAAGCGCTCCCGGCAGCGGCCGCTGGTTCTGTTTACGCCCAAGAGCCTGCTGCGCCATCCACTCGCGGTCTCCAAACTGGAGGACCTTACTACCGGGCGGTTCCAGGCGGTGATCGACGATGCCCACTTTGCCCGGAATCCGGAGCGGGCCCAGCGGATCCTGATGTGCACCGGCAAGGTGTACTACGATCTCCTGCCGGAGGCCGAGAAGCTGGGCGACCATCGCCCGGCAATCATCCGGCTGGAGCAGCTCTACACTTTTCCCTGGACCGAGCTGCGCCAGATCCTCCCGCGCTACAGCAAGGCGCGGGAGCTGGTCTGG
>DASRIN010000147.1:0-5097 GCA_035649975.1 Gemmatimonadales bacterium | reverse complement strand
GCCCGGGTAACCAGGGAACGCTGCCGCAACGGCTCCCCTTTCCGGCCGATGCTCTCCACCGCCACCACCTCGACGTGGTGGCCCAGGTTGGCGGCGCCCTCGGCCAGGGTCTGGACCACGCGCTCCATGCCGCCCGAGCGGGGCCAGTAGTACTTGGCGAGGTGGAGAATTCGCATGGGCCTATATTTGGAGTCGCTAGTCGCTAGTCACTAGTCGCTAGTCACTAGTCACTAAAGCGCGTGGCTGCTTCCCTGGTAGGTACGTGCTTTGATGTCCCGGACAAACTAAGCCGCGATTGGGGCCACTCGATAGGTCACTCGCGACGGGACTAGCGACTAACGACTAGCGATTGATGACTACCACCATGCGCGCTGTCATCGTTTCCCACCTGTATGCCGATCCAGCCAACCGGGCAAAGCTGCGTGCTCTTGCCGGACTGGGCGTCAGCCTGGCCGTGGCGGTGCCGGACCGGTGGGCCGCCAACGACGGCCGCTCCCACGGAACCACCTGGGGTGACGACAGCGGTGTGCGGGTGGTGCCGGTCTCGGTGCACGGGCGCATGGCCGATCCGGACCGACTGCACTGGCAAACCAACACCCTGCGGCGGCTGCTCACCGATTTCCGTCCCGACCTGATCCACATCGAGGAGGAGCCCTGGACTCAGCCGACCGCGGTGTCCCTGCGGCTGGCCCGCCGCCTGGGTATCCGGACCGTGTTGTCTACCTCAGACAGCCTGCCTCGGGGACACGGGTTGATGCGGCGACTCCGACGCGAACGCAGCTTGCGCCAGGCAAACGGGATCATTGCTACTAACCGGATTGCGCTGGCGCTCGCGACCAAACGCCGCCCCACCATTCCGCAGCTCACGCTGCCCCAAATTGGGGTGACGCCGCCGCCGGCCGTTCCCCGTGCCCCGCACCCGGGTCTGGCCATCGGTTTCGTCGGACGGCTGGTGCCGGAGCGAGGTCTCGACCTGTTGTTTCGGGCTTGCGTAGGTCTCACGGGCAAGTGGACCCTCACCGTGGTCGGAACCGGTCCTTCTCAGGAGGAGCTAGAGGCTCTTGCGGAGCGGCTCGGCATCTCGGCTCGCATTTTCTGGCTCGGCCCGCTCCCGCGGGAGGAGGTCGATCGGGCCTGGCCGCGGCTAGACTGCGTGGTCTTCCCTGCCCGCACCACTCCACGGTGGGTAGCTACCGCTGCCCGCGGCGCGCTGCACGCCATGGCCAACGGGGTGACCGTGGTGGCCAGCGATTCGGGCGCGCTTCCCGAACTCGTGGGTGACACCGGCCGCGTCGTTCCGGAGGAGGACGTTCCCGCTCTCACCCGGGCGCTTCAGGACCTCCACGATAATCGGGCTGAGTGCGAGCGGCTCGGAGCAGCCGGCAGGCGCCGGCTCATGGACGAATTTTCCGATGCCGCAGTGGCCCAGAAGACCCTCACGTTCTGGCGCTCGTTGGCACCTGCAATTAGTTGACATCGGGTAACTTACGAGCGAACTTCGACCCCCCATGGCCTCGCTTCGAACCCCCCCGTGGCTGATGACGCTCGGCTTGATCCTGATCGGGCCGGGCCTGGCCGTACCCACAGCCTTCGCTCAGATCCCCCAGGTTCCGCCGGGTCAGCAGCTCCCGACGCCGGAGCAGGCGCGGGACGCGCTGGAGAAACAGCCCCAACTGGTTGAACGGTTGCGTCAGCGGCTGCTGGAGTCGGGGCTCACGCCTGACCAGGTGCGCTCACGACTCCGCGCCGCGGGATACCCTGAGACCATTCTGGACGACTACCTGATGGGTGCGGATACCACTCGCCGGGTGCGCCCCGGTCCGCGAACCATGGACGCGGTCCGCAGCCTCGGAATTCTGAGCGAGCAGGAGGCTGACTCGCTGCAAGTTCAGGATTCGACTCTGGCGGTGTCCGATTCGCTCCAGCAGGTGCTGGATTCCATCAAATTCGTCAGAGCCGACTCTGCCCGGGCCGATTCTCTGGCCGACTCGCTCGCTGTGCTCCAGGGAGGCGGACTCAAGCTCTTCGGATTAGAGACCTTTCGCAGGACCTCGACCCGCTTCCAGGCGGTTCAGTCGGGACCGGTGGACGAGAACTATCGCCTGGGACCGGGTGACGTGTTGGTGTTGATCCTGACCGGTGACGTCGAAGAGGTGTACACCCTCAACGTGACCCGCGAAGGCTTCGTGGTGATTCCGCAGGTGGGGCAGGTGTATGTTGCCAACCTGACCATGGGCCAGCTGGAGGACCAGTTATACGCCCGCCTGCGCCGAGCGTACTCCGGGGTGCGGCGGAGCCCCAATGCCACGACGAAGTTCCAGGTTTCACTGGCTAAGCTGCGCAACATTCAGGTGTTCGTGATCGGCGACGTAGTGCGTCCGGGGGCATATCAAATCTCCGCGGCGGGAACGGTGCTGACCGCGCTCTATTCGGCCGGAGGTCCCAGCGCCAACGGCAGCTTTCGACAGGTCGAGGTGCGGCGGGGCGACAAGCTGATCAGCACCATCGACGTCTACGACTACCTGCTGCACGGCCTCAACGCGAGCGATGTCCGGCTGCAGAACGGTGACGTAGTGTTTGTCCCGGTGCACAGCGGGTTCATCAAGGTCGCGGGTGAAGTGACCCGCCCGGCGGTGTACGAGCTGCTTCCGACCGAGACGCTCCGGGACATCATGGAGTTTGCTGGCGGCTTCGCCCCTGAGGCATACGCGACCCGGGTGCGGATCCATCGGATACTGCCCCCGGAAGCGCGGGGTGCGGCCGCCCGGGCGAGAGTCGTGGTGGATGTGGGTCCAGAGCAGTTGGCCGGGGGCGCGGTGCCGGCGGTCCCGATGTCTCCCGGGGACTCGGTCACGGTGCTGTCGATCGCCGACCGGCTGCGTGGCTACGTCACGGTGCGAGGCAACGTCTGGGTAGAAGGACAGGTCGGTTATCGTGACGGCATGAAGCTGAGCGATGCCATCCGGCTGGCCGGCGGTCCCAAGCCTGATGTTTATCTCGACCGGATTCTCATCTCCCGGACCAACGAAGACTCGAGCCGAATACAGCTCCGCTCGGCATTTGCCGATTCCAGCGGGAAGGTCGTGAGCGATCTCACTCTCCAGGAGGAAGACGAGATCAGGATCTTTTCTCGGTCCAGCTTCCTCCCCAACCGGTACGTGACGATCGTGGGTGCGGTTCGGAACCCCGGGCGGGTGGCCTTCCGCGAAGGCATGACGATGCGCGATCTGGTGCTGCTGGCCAACGGCGTCACCGAAGATGCCGACCTTCGCGTCGCGGAGATTGCCCGCCGGGAGCGGACCGACGATCCGGGAGCGTTGGCTCAGACCATCCGGGTGCGGCTGGACTCGAGCGCGCTCGCGAGCGGCGGCACTGACGGTATTCCGCTCTCGCCACCCCATCCCGGCGGCGCAGCCGGAGTTCCCGACCTTCCGCTCCGGCCCTATGACAACGTGCTGATCATGCGCCAGGCGGGGTGGGACGTGCAGCGGCTGGTCTATCTCACGGGGCAGGTCAAGCATCCCGGACGCTATGCGCTCAGGACCAAGACCGAGCGGTTGAGCGATTTGATCGAGCGCGCCGGGGGGCTCACCGATCAGGCGTACGCCGGTGGGATCCAGTTCTACCGCTCGTATCGCCCTGGTCTACAGCCGGCCGACAATCAGCCCCCTCAGCTGACCCAGGACTCGGAGCGTGGACGCGACACGCTTCCCCGGGGCTATGTCGAGCGGATCGGGATCGATCTGCCCAAGATCCTGAAGGATGACGACTCCAGGGACAACGTCATCCTCGCCGGCGGGGACTCGATCAACATCCCGGAGTACAATCCGATCATCATGGTGCAAGGCGCCGTCAACTCGCCTGGCGCGGTGCCGTACACTCCGGGGAAGTCGCTGGACTGGTACGTCAACGCCGCAGGTGGCTACACCCAGTTCAGCGACAACAAGCATGCTTACGTCACCCAGGCGAATGGCAAGCGCCTGGGGGTGAAGCGTAAGCTCATCCTGGCCGACAACGTCCCCAAACCGGAGCCCGGAGCAGTGGTCTTCGTGCCGGCCAAGCGGCTTCAGGATCAGCCCAGCAACACGGTCGGGGTGATCAGTACAGTGGCGCAGGTCGTGACCGCACTGGTAACACTCGTCATCGTGGCGAACCAAAAGTGACCGCCGGCCTGAGGACCGAGCCGGAGCCGCTGCGAGCCCCTCCCCCCAGCGGAGAGGTCACTTTGTTCGAACTGATCACGCCACTGATTCGCCGCTGGAAGCTGGTTGCCGGGACCGCATTTGCCTTCGCGGTATTGGCCGCGGTGCTGCTCCTGATCCAAACGCCCGTGTATACCGCCAAGACCACATTCACACCGGAGACCACGACCGGCTCTGGAGCCGCCGGCGGTCTCGCCGCGCTAGCGGGGGTCGCAAGTCAACTGGGATTGGGCCTGAGCTCCAATAGCTCGGTTTCGCCTGACTTCTTCGTCAAGCTGGCAGGGAGTGCCGAAGTTCTTCGGTCCGCGCTCACCACCGAGTTTGCTGATCCTTCGGATTCGCGTGGTGTTCCCAAACCTTTGCTCGCCATTCTAGAGGTGGAAGGGAAATCGCCTGAGGAGCGGTTGCAGCGTGGAGTGATCCAACTCCGGAGCCGGATCAAGGTGACAACCGACAAGCCGACCGGTATCGTAACGCTCGAGGTAGAGACAATAGATCCGCGGCTGGCCGCGAACGTGGCCAATTACCTGGTGCAGTTGCTCAACAAGTTCAACCTCGAGCGACGCCAGAGTCAGTCCCGCGAGCAACGTCGGTTCACCGGCGAGCGGCTAGCCGAGGCAGAGCAGGATCTCCGCGCCGCGGAACGGGCCGAGCTGGCTTTCCTTCAGCGGAATCGGGACTATTCCAGCTCTCCCATGCTCACCTTCGAGGCCGGCCGTCTCGCGCGGAACGTCCAGGTCAAGCAGGAACTGTTCCTGACCCTCTCCAAGGCTCATACCGAGGCGCGAATCGCGGAGGTGCGCGACACCCCCGTGCTGACCGTGGTAGACTCGGCGATAGCGCCATTTCGCCGCTCCCGTCCCCAACGGACGGTGGGGGTGCTGATCGCGGCCAC
>DASRIN010000146.1:0-4477 GCA_035649975.1 Gemmatimonadales bacterium | reverse complement strand
CCCCGGGTATCCACCACCTCGAACCAGCGGAGGTTCCGAACCGTCTCCGCTGCCTTAGCGATGGCCCGCTGAACCGCGTCTTCCATGCCCCGGGTGGACGAGCCGACCAACTCGATCGTCTTGTACACGTGCTCCGACATGAGGACTCCCGTGAGGTGAAGACCTAACATAGCACGGGTGATAGAGGTCACCCTCACCTTCGTCACCTGAAAGTGTCACCCCTCCAGGCCAGAGGTCACTCTCGGCGGCAAATCGGTACGGTTTCGGGAAATTGGTGCCGAGCGTTGGGCCCTGGGCGCGGTACACTGATTGCAACCCTTCCAGGCCTCGTGGCGTTCACAAGGAGTAGGAACGTCACTCGGAATAGATTGGGAGTTGCCGTGTTCAGCTGCGACTACAATGGGTGGACCGATGTGCCGGAAGAGGAGCGTGAGGCAATAGACGCGTTCGAGGCGGCTCGCCCACTCCCTGTTGCCCGGCCGGTGCACCTGGTCCTCAGAACGCCCCCCCACCTTCCCCGCTTTCCTCTGAGCAAGGTCGCCTAGCGCACCCGCTTGATTCGACCCGGTTCCGCACTGCTAGATTGGTCTTTGGCTATGCCAACACGACCGCGCTCCTGGACCAGGCGGACTATCCACAAGCTCTCCGGCTGGCTGGTCTATCGCTACCGGGTCGCTCGCCGCTCGGTCATCACCATCGAAGGGGTACGCATCCGGGTCGGGCGCCACATGTCGCGCCGGGTCGAGCGCGCCCTCACCCGGGGAGGGTACGAGCGGGAGGAGCTGCGGCTCATGAGCGCCGTTCTCTTACCGGACGACGTCGTGCTGGAGGTCGGCGCTGGGCTGGGTTTGGTCTCCACCTTCTGCGCCAAGCAGATTGGCTCGGATCGGGTGTTCGCCTACGAAGCCGATCCCGAGCTCGAGTCCTGCATCCGCGAGACCTACGACCTGAATGGGGTAAAGCCGACCCTCGACATGTGCGCTGTGGCCGCTCAGGCTGGCCGGGTCACCCTGTACCGGGACAAGCACCTGGTTTCCTCATCGGTGGTGCGGCGCCGGGTAGGATCGCGCCCGGTGGAGGTCCCCGGAAAGGCATTGAACTACGTGGTGGAGAAAGTCCAGCCCACCCTGCTGGTGATTGACGCGGAGGGAGCCGAGCGCGAGTTATTCGATGGCGCCCGGCTGCCGACGGTGTCCACGATCGTGCTGGAGCTGCATGAGCGCGTGATCGGACCTACCGGCACCGCCTGGGTCCGGACCCAGTTGGCCAACCTGGGGTTCGAATTAGACCAGGTGCTCTCCTCGCCGGAGCACCTCGTCCTCCGGCGCGGTGGAGCGGACAAGGTACCTTCCAGTCGAGGGTCCAGCGTCTAAGGCATCGACTGAGCCCGCCCAGAGCCTCTCAGCGGGTCAGCACCCGGCCTATCGGGATATCGTCAAGGTCCATTTGAAATCCTTCAGAAAAGGAAGGCCCCGGTGCGCGGAGGGGCCGCCTCCACGCACCGGGGCCGGTAAGGGTCCTGCCGGATTACGCTGCACCTCCTGGAAGTCAAGGGTTATCGATTAAGAGCGGGCCGAATCCGGAAAGGTTGCCGCGGAATCCCGGCCGGCTCCGCCTTTCGAGTCGCCTGCTCCGTGGTTCTGGTGGCGCCACTCCCGGGCCAGCTTGATCTGGTTCTCCCTCCAGTCCGAGTAGCGCTTCTGCTGGTCCTGGGAGAGAATCTTCTTGAGTCCCGCCTCGAATTCCCGGTCGCGCTTCATCAGCGACTCGGCCTCTTTTCTCACCGCCTGGCGGCGGTTCTGCGCGGCAGCCTGGTCCCCGCTCTTGTAGTCCTCATGGATTGAGCGCACCGCGGTCCGGAGACTGTCGCGGGCCGGCTTGGTTGCGGCCATGTGGCTGCGGTACTGGCGGGTATACTGGTCCAGCTTGGCGCCAGTCACTCCAATTGAGTCGCGCAGGACCTCCGGACTGATCGGCCCCAGCTGGCCCATGGCCGGATGGCGGCCGTGAGGCTTCTCGGGTCCCGGCCCAGTCTGGGCGAAGGGGGAGCCGACGAGGCCGACGGCAAGAACGAAGGGAAGGCCAGCCAACACGAAGCTCCGGGCGCGGGAGGATGGTTGGGCGAAGGAAGTGCGTTTCGACATATGGTGTACCCCCGGTTCGGGTCCAGCTGCAGAGTTGCTCGGTCGAGCCGAGCGGGACATTCTGCAGTCATGGGGATCTACGGGTCACTAGCGCGGATCGTTGGGGTGCAGGATGTCCCAACGAATGGCGCACCCGGCCGTATATGGCATCGAGAGCCCCTCAGCGCGGCCACGAGACCAGGAGCATTATCGGATGAGCGCTGGGGCGGCGGTCCTGGCTGAAGCCGCTGAAGACTTCGACGAGCGTCAGACCCTCCAGCGGGTCCAGGCCGGAGATCCCGAGGCGTTCGACCTGTTGGTCCGGCGCTATCTGCCCCGAGCGCGCCAGGTTGCCCGGCGCCTGATGCAGAATCCGGAAGATGCCGACGACCTGGTTCAGGACGCGTTCCTGCGGGTGCTGGAGCGCATCGCCACCTTCGATGTGTCCCGCGCCTTCGAGCCCTGGTTTACCCGACTGCTGGTCAACCTGGGACTCGACCAGCGGCGCAAGCAGAGAGTTCGCCGGACTGAATCGCTGGACCCGGCCTGGTTTCCCGGCGGTCCCCGGCCCGACCGCGAAACCGAGCGAGCCGAGCTGCGCAGCTCGCTGAGCCAGGCCCTCGAGCAGTTGCCCGACCGCCAGCGACTGATCGTTACCCTTTTCGAAATCGATGGCCATTCGACCGAGGAGATTGCCGGCATGCTCAAGGTGAGTCAGGTAACCGTACGGTGGCACCTGCATCAGGCCCGTCGCGCGTTGCGCGAAGTGTTGAAGGGATGGGTCGAGTGAGCTGGCTCTTCAGGGAACCGGAGCATGATCCCCGGCTAGGCCAGGCGTTGCGGCAGCTCGAAGCGATGCCAGACGACGCCGATCGGTTGCGCCAGCGTATCACCGCGGCGGCGCGAGCTCGTCTCGCCACCCTGCGTGCCCCGGCGCCGCGCTGGTGGGAGTGGATCGATCGCTGGATCCCGGTGGCAGTGCCGGTCGGGCTCGCCGTATCCATCGCCGGCGCCCTGCTGCTCCCGAGCAGCGGCGAGCTCAGCGTCTCTCGCAGTGCCTCGGCTGAGCTGGTGGCGGATAGCGCCCTTGTGACCGCGGCATTCTCAGACCAGCTCGGGGGCGAGCTTGCTGCCGGGCTGATTGCTCCTGAGAGCGACGAATGGCTTCTCGAGCAGGCGGTGGCCCAATGACGGCTGCTACCTCTTTCGCCAGGCCTCGTGGGTTTTGGCTGGCGGCCCTGGTCCTGCTACTGGCAGTGTTCGCCGGAGGAGTGGGCGGAGTTCTGCTCGATCGGCTGGTGCTGCTGCCTGACAGGGGTCGGGGACCCGGCTTTGGACATGGGCCCGGCGGTCACCCGCCGCGCAACCGCGAGTTCCGAAACCGGTTCGCGCGTGAGCTCGGCCTGTCCACACAGCAGCAGGAGCGGATTGATTCGATCATGGATCGGCAGGGACGCGAGCTGCGAGCCGTGCGAGGCCGAGTGCAGCCCGACGTGGATTCGATCGTCAGGCGCACCCGCCGGGCGCTGGATTCCGTACTTACCCCGGACCAGCGAGAAAAAGCTGCAGCCCTTCGCCGGCACCACCGGCGGCCACCCGGCGCACCTCCTGGAGGGTTCGGACGAGACGCACCCGGCGAGCCACCGCCTGGACCTCCACCCAACTGACCCTATTTCACTTCAAAGTCCTTCGATTCGGTGCTGCCACCGACCGAGACCGTGAGCTTATAGTCGCCCTTGGGCCATCCGCTCGGCTTGGAAATATGGAACTCGGTTGCCTCGGCACCGTTGGGAGCAATGCTCCGGGAATCCTCTTTGACTACCTGTCCGTCCTCGAAGGTCCAACGGGCTACAAGCGTCGCGGTGGGCGCGCTGCCGGTTGTCAGCACCGAGGCATAGATCGTGTCACGTGGAGTAAAATCGTCCTGCTGGGCGGTCACCCTCTTGTCGGGGCCCACCTGACGCCCCAATTCAACCGACGAAATCTTGACCTCCTCCGCCGGTGCCATCGCCACATCTTTCGTAGCTGCGGATTCAGAGTCCTTCTTGCAGCCGGAGCTGGTGAGGACCGCGGCGCCGGCCAGTAAGGATGCGAGTCGAAAACGTGAAATCATGATGGCGATCCTCATTCGGGGAGGCGGATGACCTGACCGGGGTAGATCAGGTCCGGGTTCTCGATCGTCTCGCGATTGGCCTCGTAGATCCTGCGCCACTGCTGGGCGTCGCCGTACTCGCGCTTCGCGATCTTGGAGAGGCTGTCTCCCTTACGCACGGTGTAGGTCCGTTCGGACGCCGGCGTGCTGGGCGGCGGAGCGGTGGACGAGCTACCGCTCTCGACATCGGAGAAATCCGGCT
>DASRIN010000145.1:0-6290 GCA_035649975.1 Gemmatimonadales bacterium | reverse complement strand
TACGCCGCCGGACGCGGGCACCGCGACTACCCCTGTCTATCGCGGACCCACAATCCGACAAGCTGCGTGCCCTGCGTGGATTTCTCACCCTGGCTGCGGGAGCGAGTGCGCCGGGGTGAGGTCGAGGCGTTGGGAGAGTATCTCTGGCGGGTGCGCCGGGCCGATCCCGACGTAACTGGCAGCAGCGAGCAGATCCTGCTGAAGTACGGCGAGCTGGCCAAAGCCATCATGGCGACGCCGCTGGACCGCCACCTGGATCTGGGATCGGAGGACGGTTACCTGGACCTGCGGGTCGCTCTAGTCCTGCTGGCTGCCCACGAGACCTTTTCGGGCTTCATCATGGCGGGCGAGTCGGCCGAGGTCATGGCTGGCTTCATGGTGCCCCACAGCTTCTCGCTGACCGGAGTCGCGGACCTGCTCGAGCGGCGAAACGGCTTTGTGGCGGAGATGGGCCGAGAGATGGAGTACTGGGCCTGCTGGACTCCGCTCTCGCTTGATGCGATCCGCTCGCCCATCCCACCCCACGACTCCGCCTTTCAGTCCATGCTCGGGGCGCTCAGCCGGCTGCCGCTCGGCACCCGGGCCCACGCCGTGGACGTGCTGCGGCATCTGGCAGCCGATCCCTGCGCGCCGCGCTCGCTCGCGAGCCTTTGCCGGTACGAGACCCGGCGCTTGGGACTCGAGGTGGCAGACTCCTCCCGGCTCATCCTAGACAGCGGGCTGGTGGTTCCCGCCAGCGACATCGGAGCCTGGGTCAAAGCCTGGACCCGGCGGGACCTCCTCAGCTTCCTGGCGCAGGCCGGCGTCAAGGCCCCGAAATCCTGGAGTAAGGAGCGGCTGGCCGAAGTGGCCATGGCCGACTGCGAGGTTGCGGTACGTTCGCGGATGGAAGATTACGGGGCCGTGGAGTTGGCGCCCGCACACTTCGAGGCGGCCAGCCGACTGGGTGGGTATATCGACGACGTGAAGGAGACCTGGCGGTTGTGGCTGGGGTTCGGCAGCGGAGTCCGGCGCAACCTCAGGCGCACCGACTAGATCAGGCCGCCGCGGCGCAGCTTTCCAATCTGGTCGAAGCGCTCTTCATGCGCGGCCAGGACCTCCTCCGGCGACACCGTCGCCACTCCTGGTTTCCCAACCTCCACTCCCGCGGCATAGTTGGCCAACTGGGCCGCTTCGGCCACGGTGGCGCCGGCCGCCAACGCGGTTCCGAGCCACGCGGTGACGGTATCCCCCGCGCCCGACACATCGTAGATCTGTCGAGCGATGCTGGGGATCCGGGTCAGATTTCCATCCTTGGTGACCAGGACCATCCCCTCCGAACCCAACGTCACCAGCAGATTGTCCACCTTCAGCCGGGTCAGCACCTCCGGCAACGCGTTGCCATTCTGAAGATCGACGGCGGCGCCTAGCGCAGACTCCAGTTCCCGCCGGTTGGGTTTGAACACGGTGGCGCCGGCGTACTCGAAGAATTGCCGGTACTTGGGATCGACCACGACGGGTATTCCCCGGCGCTTGGCCACCTCCATGACTGCCGCAATGAGATTCGGGGACAAGGCCCCCTTGTTGTAGTCCTCCAGCAGAAGCGCGTCGGCATCGGCCAGAGCTTCCTGGGCGGCGGCGATGAGCCGAGTCAGATCTGCTCCCTGGAGCAGGGTATCGACCTCGTCGTCGATCCGGACGATCTGCTGACCCCGGGCGATGATGCGGGTCTTCGAAGTGGTGGGACGTCCGGCTAAGGTCAGAACAAAGCGGTCATCCAGCCGGCCTACCGCGAGCTCCTGGCGAATGGCGGCGCCGTCCACATCGTCACCGATAGCGCCGACCAGGAGACACTGCGCGCCCAAGGCGACCACATTAGCCGCAACATTGGCCGCGCCTCCGAGCGCCGCGTGCCGCTCGGCAACATTGACGACCGGAACCGGCGCCTCAGGCGAGAGCCGATCGGTGTCGCCAATGAGGTACCGGTCCAATATGACGTCACCCACCACGACCACCCGGCTGTTCTTCATCCGCTGAACCAGCTGGAGTACCCGGTCGCGTGCCAGGGGCGGGGCCGAAGCTTTCATTGCAGAGCACCTTGCCAGCTCAAGCCGAGTGTGGCCTGAAGCCGTCCCTCGAAGCGGTCCGCTGACTGGCCTTCCACGTGCTCACTGTTCACGACGTGGTGGAATCCGGCGCTCGCGGCCAGGTCCAGGGGTCCGGTTCGGCCGGAAATCCCGAGGGCGGCTCGGTAGGTCCGCTCTACCACACCGATGAAGAGGGCGGGGGCAGTCCGGACCCCGTTGGCGTCCTGCGGGGGGTAGGGATCGTTGATCTGCCCTTCTCCCTGCCGGAGCACGGTGAGCTCGGGAGCAAGCAGCCACCTGGTCCTCAGCGGGAGGGTGGCGCGCAAGGTGAGCTGGTCTTGGTCGCTGAAGTTCCGACCCACTCCAACTCCTCCATCGGTAAAGTTGTCGGCCGGGTTGAACGCGCGGAGCGCGAGGCTGGACACCTGGGTGTACAGGGCCTGCCAGGCGAGGGTGTTTCCCAGGGGCCCCTGCGCGCCGACGGTCAGAGCCCAACGGTCGCGGTTCTGATCCCGATCATCGTACCAGAAGTCGTCCAGGGCGAACTGGGCCAGCAGCGTAGTGCGACCCAGGGCGCGCCACTGCAGGTCCAGCCCCAGCAGCACGTTGCTGCGGTCGCCCAAACCAATGGTGTTGGCGAGATAGCCGAACGAGAGCGGGTTGCGGTAGCGGGTCTCGAAGTTCCGGCCCGGCCCCGCCACGATCATCCCTTCCCAGGGCGCGATGACCAGACTGCGCGAGAGGCGAAGCTGAAGCCGGTGCACGAAGTAATAGCGATGGACCAACTGCCCCAGACTGTCGGTCTGGTCCTGAAGATCGGTGGCCAGCGCAGTCAGGCGGATGTTGCTGGTGCCGACCTCGATCGCCACTCCCTGCCGCTCGTATCCGTAATTGCTCAGTGGGATTCCGGGAAGTCCGACCGGCCCCCAGTTCCGGTCCATCTGGCCATAGAACAGCTGGGCATACTTGAACTGGGCGCTGATGTAGGCCTCGGCCAGCCGGCCGGCGACCTCGACGTCCCTACGACCGAGCCAGTCGGGATCGTCGACCAGGCGCGGCTCGACCGTCGGGCGTGTTGCCAGCACCAGGTTGGCCAGGGTCATCGAGCCGGACAGCTCGGTGTAGGGCCTGGCTCCATCGGGTCCAGCCGGGTGGAGCAGCTCGCGGCGGGCATGAGTGAAGGCCTGGGCGCCGGCTCGGCCCTCCAGGATCCAGCGGTTTCCCGCGGAGTCCTCGAAGGCTCGGCGGAGCCGACGGAGTACCGCTGCCCTGGGTAAGCGATCCGAGGTGTCGGCCGCGGCAAGAACCCGGGCGGCGTCGCTGCGGCGGAACGGCCGCATCATGGGTGACGGATCTTCGACGTCACCCCGAGCGATCAGGTGCTCCAGCAGCGGCAGAAGCGGGTGGTCCAGGCGAATGTAGGGAGAACCTTGTGCATGGGCCCGCGCGGGAGCGGACACGCCGGCCAGAGCCGTCGCGAGGAGGACAACGCGAATTGGTGCCGGCATCGGGGCGAAACCTAAAGGCCCCCATGGAATATTGCAGGGGCGCTTGGAATTCGGTCCCGACGACGACAATTTGGTCCGCCATCCCTCTCCCACCGGGCTATGATGATGTCCAAACAGGACAGCCTCGATCCCCACACCCGAGATCTGGTACGCTTTGCCGCAGCCATTGCGCAGGGATACGAGCCGGAGCTGCGTGAGCGGGTCGGGCCCTTACGATCGTCCCAAGTCCCGGTGGCATGGGTCGAGGAGCTGCTGCTCCAGAGCGTCCTGATGGTGGGCTATCCCCGAGCCCTCATTGCGTTCACGGTGTGGCGCAAGTTCAGTGGAGTTCCCGCGCCGGAGCCCGACCCCGATCAGGATTACGCCCGGATCAGTGAATGGAGTCGGCGGGGAGAAGAGCTGTGTGCGCTGGTGTATGGAGAGAATTACCCGAAGCTGCGCGCCAGCATCCATGCCCTGCACCCAGCGGTGGACAGTTGGATGATCGTCGAAGGATACGGCCGGACGCTCGCCCGTCCAGCGCTTGACCTCAGGCGGCGGGAGCTTTGCACGGTGGCCCAAACCGCCGTCCTCGAAGCCCTGCGGCAGCTCCACTCCCATCTGCGCGGAGCGTTGAATGCCGGCGCCAGCTTCGGCCAGATCGAGGGAACCCTGTCCATCGTCAATCCGCTGCTTTCATTTGACCAGTGGAAGAAGGTGAAGCAGCTGTGGCGTACGGTGCGCAACGGATGGTCGCCGGGGCACTAATGCTGATTGACCGGGCAGTGGTCAGAGTGATTGGAGGAGCCGGCGGGTCGGGTGCCAGCTCGTTCGCCCGCTTCAAGTACAAGCCCAAGGGCGGACCGGATGGTGGCGACGGCGGGCATGGCGGCAGCGTTTTTGTCAGGGCTGATCCCAACCTGGCAACTCTGCTCGATTACCGGTATCGCACCACCTGGAAAGCCGATCGGGGCCAGCACGGGAAGGGAAAGACCCAGACCGGCGCCTCAGCTGCGGACATCTACCTGCCGGTGCCTCTCGGTACCGTGGTGCATGACCCGGCCACCGCCCAGGTCCTTGGCGAGGTGCTCCGGGAAGGAGACTCGGTTCGAGTTGCACGGGGTGGTCGGGGGGGCCGGGGAAACGCCCGCTTTGCCACCTCCACCCATCAGGCGCCCCGGGAATGGGAACCGGGCGAGGAGGGAGAGGACCGGCAGATCGAGTTGGTGCTCAAGCTCATCGCCGATGTCGGCCTGGTTGGTGAGCCCAACGCGGGGAAGAGCACCTTACTCTCGGTCGTGTCCGCCGCCAGACCCAAAATCGCCGACTACCCCTTTACCACTCTGGAGCCCAATCTGGGAGTGGTCGCACTCTCCGAGCAGCGTTCGTTCGTCATGGCCGACATTCCCGGCATTATCGAGGGTGCGCACGAGGGCAAGGGCTTGGGTCTGCGCTTCCTTCAGCACGTCGAGCGAACCCGGGTGCTCGCGTTTCTGGTCCCGGTCGACAGCGAAGATCCTCAGGCTGTCTACGAGCGGCTCCGAGCCGAGGTGGCGGCCTATAGCGGCATGCTGGCGGTAAAGCCGCATGTGGTCCTGCTGACCAAGGTAGATCTGCTGGGCCCCGGCCAGCCGCTCCCCGGCTTGGCTGCTCCGGAGGCAGGTGGGGTAATGGCCATCTCCAGCGCCACCGGCCAGGGAATCGAGCAGCTGAAGGAGTATCTCTGGCAGCTCACCCAGCGCGTCAAGCAAGAAGAGAGCGAGGATGTTGCCCACTGGATCGAGGAGGAGCCCTGAGCCGGGACGAACGGGTTGCCTACCTGGCACTGACTCAGGTCCCAGGGATGGGGTGGGCCCGACTCCAGACCATCCTCGATGCCTGTCACACCGCACTCGGCGCCCACTCGGCGCCGTTCGAGTTTTTGTGCTCCATCCCCGGTATTTCCCGAGCCCTCGCCAGCGCGCTCAAAGCAACTCCGTTTAGTGTGGGGTCGAGGCTTCTGGAAGCCGCGCGGTGCGCCGGAGCGGAAGCTCTCATTGCCAACGACGAGAGCTACCCAGCGGTGCTTCACGATATACCCGAGCCTCCCCCCGTCCTCTTTGCCGTCGGCGATCTGTCCCTCCTCTCCCGGCCGGCCGCCGCCATCGTCGGAAGTCGCGATCACTCCTCCTACGGAGCCGAGGTCTGTGGTGCCGTAGCCAGCGCAGCGGCGGGGGCCGGGGTGGTGATCGTGAGCGGCATGGCGCGAGGCCTCGACGCAGTGGCCCATTCCGCGGCTCTCGACTGTGGCGGTACAACGATCGGCGTGCTGGGAAACGGACACGGGGTGATCTACCCGGCCGCCAATCGCGCACTGTACCAGCGGGTCGCCGAAAAGGGCCTGCTGCTGAGCGAATTCCCCCCCGGAGAGCGGCCTCACGCGGGCAGCTTTCCTCGGCGGAATCGACTGATCAGTGGGCTCGCCGCGGTTACCGTGGTCATCGAAGCGGCGGAGGGATCCGGTGCCTTGATCACCGCGGGCACGGCACTGGATCAGGGACGGGAGGTCATGTGTGTACCGGGAAACATCAGCAGCCCGACATCGGTTGGAGCCAACCGGCTCATTCGCGACGGTGCGACCCCGCTGCTCGAGCCAACCGACTTGCTTCAGCACTACCCGATGCTCCGGAGCTCAGCTCCCGTGCCCAGTATACTGGCTCCGCGGCGGAAGCCGTTACCCGAGACCCTATCCCCGGAG
>DASRIN010000144.1:0-2280 GCA_035649975.1 Gemmatimonadales bacterium | reverse complement strand
CCCGATCGGCTCGCTGTACACCCACTACCACCGCTCCAGGACGATGGGCGACGGCCATCCCTACAAGGTCGAGGGCATCGGCGGCGACAAGATCCCCACCACGCTCTGGTTCGACCAGATCGACGAGTTCCGCCAGGTGCCCGATCGGACGTCGTTCACCATGGCCCGGCGTCTCGCCCGCGAGGAAGGGATCCTGGCCGGCGGCTCGGCCGGCCTCAACGTGTGGCTGGCCCTCGAGATCGCGCGGGAGCTCGACACCGCGAGCGCACTGGTGGTGACCATCCTGGCGGACACCGGCGAGCGCTACCTGTCCAAGGTCTTCAACGACGAGTGGATGCAGGAGAACCAGATGCTGGAGGCGCCCCGGGTCACCGTGGAGCAGCTGCTCGAGCGGCGGCCGGCGAACGCGCCGGCGCTGGTGAGCGTGGCCCCATCGGCGGCGCTTCGGCAGGCGCTCAACCTGATGAGCACCTACGGCGTGAGCCAGATCCCGGTGCTGGAGAACGGCGAATGTGTCGGGGGGCTGATCGAAGGCACCCTGATGACGAAGGCGCTGGCTCAGCCTTCACTGCTCGACCGTCCGGTTCGCGAGCTCATGGAGCAGCCGTTCCCCGAGGTCTCGGCCGACACCACCGCGGAGCGGGTCGGCTCGATGTTGAGCCGCGAGAGCCCGGCGACGCTGGTGCGGAAGGATGGCAAGCTGATCGGGATCGTGAGCCGATATGACGTGCTGCAGCAGCTGATCGGGACCCGATAGAATGTCACGCGTGTCACAAGTGTCATCCTGAGCGAAGCCAGGGAGGCCATGCCGGCCTTCGCCCCTTCACTTCGTTCAGGGTGACGGTGTGATACCATCACCTTTCACCCCACTCCCATGCGGATAACCGTCCTCACCGGCGGCACGTCCTCCGAGCGTGACGTCGCCATCGCCTCCGCGGTCCAGATCGTGGCCGCCTTGCGGTCCAGAGACCACGAGGTAGCTGTGCTGGACACCGCCCGCGGCTTCGTCCCCCAGGCCGACGAGAGCCGTCTGCTCTCGGCGAGCGTAGGAGTAACGCCCCCCTCGAACGACGAGCTGCACGCCTTGGAACGGGGGCTGCTGCTCTCCGGGCTGGGCAATATGAGGGTCGTCCGGGACGCCGAGGTGCTGTTCCTTGCGCTCCACGGCGGCCGCGGGGAGGACGGCACCATCCAGACCCTGCTCGAGATGGTGGGCGTGCCCTACACCGGGAGCGGCCGCCTCGGCAGCGCGATGGCCATGGACAAGGACGTGTCCAAACGGCTCTTCCGGCAGGCCGGCGTGCCCACGGCCGACTGGGCCATGGCCCCCTTCCCTCTCGCCAAGGCGGAGGCGACGTTCGGATGGCCCCTGGTGGTGAAACCTTCCAAGCAGGGGTCTACCGTAGGGTTGACGGTGGTGAAGGAGCCCGGGGACTATGACGCCGCGGTGGCGCTGGCCCGCCGGTACGACGACGAGGTCATGATCGAGCGGTTCGTCCCCGGGCGGGAATTGACCGTCGGGATTCTGGAAGGGCGGGCGCTGGCCGTGGGGGAGATCATTCCGCGGCACGAAATTTTCGATTATGAGTGCAAGTACACTCCCGGCATGTCGGAGGAGATCTTCCCGGCCGACCTGCCGGAGTCGGTGGCGAGGGAATGTCAGCGCCTGGGCCTGCTGGCCCACGAGGCACTCAAGCTGGGCGGCTACTCACGAGTCGATTTTCGCTTGACACCGGCCGGAGAAGCCCTCTGTTTAGAAGTAAATACGCTGCCCGGGATGACGGCCACGAGCCTCCTCCCCCAATCGGCCCGGGCGGTGGGCATAGAGTTCCCCGACCTGTGCGAACGGATCTGTCGAACCGCCCGACTGGGCCGCCTGCAGGAACCGTCGTAACCGCATTGGGGTCTCAGAGTTAGAGGCGGTTCCCATGAATTTCGCACCCTCCAGCCGCATCACCCCGTGGGTCCTCCGGCTCATCGCCGCCAACGCGGTGGTGCTGTTGCTGATGCGCACCATCTTCATCTCGCCCGAGCTGGCCTCCACCCTGGCGTTCTCCCCCGGGGACGCGCTGCGGGAGCCGTGGACCTTCCTTAGTTACATGTTCGTCCACGCCGGGCTCCTGCACCTGCTCGGCAACATGCTCATGCTGTTCGTGTTCGGCACCGCGGTCGAGAGCCGGATGGGCAGCCGCCCGTTCATCCTGTATTACCTGTTGTGCGGCGTGGGCGCGGCCGTCTTCTCGCTGGCGCTCTCGAACATCATGAACGTGGGCCCGTTCG
>DASRIN010000143.1:0-2410 GCA_035649975.1 Gemmatimonadales bacterium | reverse complement strand
ATCCAGATCCAGTTCCGGATCATCGGTGATGACAACAGCGTGATCAGCGAGGACGAGATCCTGCAGTTTGACAAGGACGATGACCGGCTGGAGGCAATCGGCCTGTCATTCTCCAACTCCAAGGCCATATTGGTCGGCATCCAGGAACGCATGGTAAGCGCCCAGGCGGCGAGCTTTCTGGAGCGGCATCGGTGCTGTGATCTCTGCGGCAGCCTGTTGCTGAGTAAGGGGCGGTGCCGGATCCAGTTCCGCACTGCTTTCGGCACCATCGCGCTGGTCAGCCCACGTTTTCATCGCTGCCTCTGCCAGCCCAGTGTTACCAAGAGCTTCAGCCCGCTGACCCGGCTCTTCACCGAGCATACCGCCCCGGAGTTGCTCTATCTCGAGACGCGCTGGGCCTCGCTGGTGTCCTACGGCATGACCGCCGGCTTGCTGAAGGACATCCTGCCGATCAGTGGCACTGTTGACGCCTCGACCATCCGCCGTCACCTGCACAAGGTTGCCGCCCGCCACGAAGCCGACCTCGCCAGCGAGCAGCCGGGTGCCATCGAAGGCAGTTCCACCGATCGCCAGCCGCTCCCGCAGGCGGCGGTCATCGTCGGCATCAACGGCGGCTACGTCCGGAACTGGCGCGACAAAAAGCACAATTTCGAGGTCATCGTCGGCAAATCCATGGCCGCAGGTCGCGATGACCGTTACTTCGGCCTGGTCCGGAGCCAGGATGAGCAACCCGGGCGGCGGTTCTGCGAGGTTCTGCGCACTCAGGATCTGCCGGTGACCCAGGCGGTCACGATGCTGACCGATGGCGGCGACAGCGTGCGCGGGCTGGTCGGCGAACTCTCACCCGGTGCCGCGCATCTGCTCGACTGGTTCCACATCGCCATGCGCCTGACCGGGCTTGGCCAGTACGCCAAGGGGCTGGCACACCACAATCCGATCGAAGCCGTAGCGCTGCAGTACCGGCTGGAGCGGATTAAGTGGCGGCTCTGGCATGGCGACGGCGGTGAGGCCCTGGCCCGAGCGCAGGGGCTGGCCGATGACGTCGCCACCCTGAACACCGCCTATCCCGGGTTGAAGCGGCTGGTCAAAGCAACCACCGGATTGGCCACCTACATCGAGAACAACATCGGCGCGATCCCGGATTACAGCGAGCGCTGGCATAACAGCGAGCGGATCTCGACCGCCTTCGCGGAATCCACTGTCAACCTCGTGATCAGCCGGCGCTTTGCCAAGAAGCAACAGATGCAGTGGTCCAAGCAGGGTGCTCACCTGCTCCTGCAGACCCGAACCCGTACCCTTAACGGAACGCTGCGCGACCTGTTCACCTCCTGGTATCCGGCCATGGCCGCCAACAACAACGAGATCGCTGTTCCCGCCGCAGCCTGATCATCTCCCACACTTTGCCATGCTCCCTCTGCCATCCGCTTTCGGTATGTACTTCCGGCGGGATGGCAACGCTCGATACGTTCCGGCATGAACCCGTGCGTGAAGATCGGCAAGGTTGGTCTCCAGATCTGTCGCGTACTGGTCCCACGTCCGGCCATCGACGCCGGGGGCCGCGCGCTTCTTCAAGCTGAAGAAGGCCCACCCCAGAACCTCAATGGTGACGTGATGCAGGAGCGCCGTCAGCTTCTCCGTCCTGTTCCTGGAAACGGCGCCACGTATGCGGGCCTGCGCCTGTGACACGGCTTCCCGGCCCTGTGTCCGGTCCGTGCTTTGCCGGCCCGCATTCCTCTTGGTCCCACCGCTTCCCTCCGCCGACTCCGCCGCGGCTTGCGCCGCCTTGTTCGCCGGTTTCGCCGGTACTATCAGTGGGTCTGACTTCTCCGTCCCGTTCATCATCGGCGACGACCTCCGGTCTTCCCGATGCGGCCCCGGGGACGGCCCCCGGGGCGGTAGCGGAGATCTCCCGGTTCCCATGCCGGAGACGTCCGTACATGCCAGGGTCTCAGACGACGCGGGGTGGCTCGGGTCCTCGCGATGACGGACCCGCGCCTGTTGCCTTCTGCTGCCACGACGGCATCGGCACCCCGGACTACATTGCTTTCGCCGCTCCATACCTGGCCTGCACGCACCCCTGTCAACGCTTCGCGTGCGGCCTCACGGCCGCACCCGCATGACTCGGGGCCGGTGTGGTTCGCTACGCCTTCACCGTAATGGACTTGCACCATCTATCTCCTGCCGGTCTCCCGGCGCACCGCGGCTCAATGGCTGGCCTGCACGATCCCCTGCCGACGCTTCGCCGATACCCTCACGGGGACCGACGCACGGCTCGGGGCCGATGTGGATCGCTATTCCTTCATCGCAGTGGACTCTCACCACCTACTCCTTGCCAGTCTCCCGGCGCACTCCCACGGTTTCTGATGCTCTCGATGAGAGCGGCTCGTGGCGGCACGACAAGGGGATCAGC
>DASRIN010000142.1:0-3255 GCA_035649975.1 Gemmatimonadales bacterium | reverse complement strand
TTCTCGATGATCGTGGCGCTGATCGGGGTGGTGGTGTATTACCGGGGGGTGCAGCAAGTCCTCGCCTGGTGGCTTCCCTTTTTCCTGATGGTCCTCGCCATTCCGCTTCCCGAGCTGGTGACCAGCACCCTGGCCCTTCCGCTCCAGTTTCGCGCCTCCCGCATGGGCGCCGCGCTGCTCGAATGGCGGCACATTCCGGTGCGGCTCACCGGAAACATCATCGACATTCCGGGACACCGGCTCTTCGTGACCGAAGCCTGCAGCGGGCTCCGCTCCCTGACCGCACTGCTCAGCATCGCCTTCCTGATGGGCGGACTCTGGCTCACCCGGGTGTGGGCCCGCGCGCTGCTGATCCTGCTGGCGATTCCGATCGCCGTCGCGATCAATGGCATCCGGGTGTTCCTCACCGGATTCCTGGTCTATTTTGTCGATCCCAAGATGGGCGAAGGCTTCATGCACCTGACCGAGGGGTGGCTCCTCTTCCTGGTCTCGCTGATTCTGATCGGCGCGGCCGCCGCGCTGCTGGCGTTCCTCACCCGCCCCCGGACCCCGAAGCCGGAGGTCGCCACCGGTGAAATCTGACTCGGCGATCCGGCCCTGGCTGCCGGCACTGATTCTGTCGATCGGCTGCCTCGGCCTCCTGGGCTCGAAGCGGCAGGTGGACATGCCGCTGGCGCTGCCATTGAACGAGGTGCTGCCGGATACGCTGTTGGGCCTCGCCGGCAAAGACCGGGTGGTTCCCCCGGAGGAACGAAAGATTTCCGGGGTCTCTCAGTATGCCTTCCGGGTCTTCGGCGGCGACACCGGCGCGGTCCGGGTCTCGATCTACGTCGGCTATTACGAGTCCCAGTCCCAGGGAAAGACCATTCACTCGCCCAAGAACTGCCTGCCCGGCGCCGGCTGGGAGCCGGTCGAGTCGAACCCGCTGGTGGTGGATGCCGCGGGCTACCGGTTTCCGGTGAACCGGTATGTCCTGGAAAACAAGGGACACCGCGCGCTGGTGTATTACTGGTACCAGGGTCGTGGGAGAGTTTCCGCGAACGAGTACCTGGTCAAGTGGGAGCAGGTGAGAGACCGGGCCCTGGCCGGGCGCAGCGACGAGGCCCTGGTTCGGATCATGGTGCCGGTAGCTCCGGGACTTTCTCTCGCCGGAGCTGACTCGCTCGCGGTTGAAGTCAGCCGAGCGATTATCCGTCCGCTTTACACCAGCCTTCCGGGATTTCCGTCCCGGCCAACTCCATTCCCTGCTTCCGGTTCCTGATGCAGCAATTAGCACGTTGGGGTACCGCTCCATCGAAAGCGTAGAGATGACGCCACAAGGATAAGCGATGGGATGAGGGTGACAGATACCAGGCAAATGTAAAATGTTTTACAGTAATATCTTAGTAGACAAGCCCGGGCGTCCAATTTCTAGCATATGTCTTGCTTACTGACAGTGCGATGGGTGCCCACCACTCGGGAGCGTTCCAATGAAGCTCGAGGTGGCGCGACCCATCGGCCAAGTGCTGATAGCTGTCTCCCTGTTCCTGTTCCTCGTTCCGCTGGTGAACGTCGGATTACAGGTGCTCCCTTGGAGACCATCGGATCAGAACTGGCGGTTCGGCACCCTGGGGTTCCTGCTGGGCGCCATTACGCTGCCGACGCTTGGTGTGGGGCTCCTGGGTGTAGGTGGATTGCTTCGGGAGAGCAGAGGCACGGTGCGGCTGACTTTCGCTCTGGCGTCTCTCCTTCTCGTAGCTGCAGCGGTCGGGCTGGCCGATTTCCTCATCGAGGGACGCGCGCTTAAGGCCGTCGCGACTGAACCCCGCATGCTGAGGCTGTTCCAGGTCGAGTTGCGCCGCACAACCCTGGTCTCGGTTGTAGCAATACCGGCCCTTGCGGCGCTGACTTTTGGGAGCTATAAGGTGCTGAAGGAGATGCGCTCGATCGCAACAGAAAATCAAGGATCCAGCCCGCTGATTCGGGCCGGACAGCGTTGAACGGTAGTTGTAGACTGAACACGGACGTGAGCGCCCAAGCGGGATTTGTTTGACCCTCATCGATCGAAGGAGTACGCACATGAAGTTTCTCACCCGCGCCATGGTCGCCGCATGCGCCGTGTCCATGGCCGCAAGCACGAGCGCGAAGGCTGACGTTCCCGACATCGGCACCGTCGGAAGCTCGTTTGTCCTCACGGCTGCTTCGACCGGCACCATGACGATCACGTTCCTGTTTGCCCGAGCGGAGTTCACCAACAACCTGGTGCTCTTTACCTCGTCCGGGACTGGTGGAGCGGGCGGCACCGCTGCGCCCACCGGTGGGACGACCTACACCAATCCGCTCATCAGCGTCGTGGGCAACTATCCGCTCCCCGGCGTCGGCGTCCCCATTTCGATCAACATCAACGTGGTCGAGGGCCAGGTTCTGCTGTTCGGTATCTGCTCCTCGGGCGGCACCGGCAGCGTCAACGCCGCGTGCACCGCGCAGGGCGCCGGCTACCGCGCCTACTACATGGGC
This sequence comes from Gemmatimonadales bacterium, assembly GCA_035649975.1. Taxonomy (GTDB): domain Bacteria; phylum Gemmatimonadota; class Gemmatimonadetes; order Gemmatimonadales; family GWC2-71-9; genus CAVVWJ01. Next base: position 759 of record DASRIN010000142.1, on the reverse strand, counting down.
CAGGCGTCCAACAACAACGACAACGCGCTCCATTCTGTGATTCTGACCGCGGCCGAGTGGAACACCGCCGCCACCCTGTCGGGCTGCCTCGCGGAATCGCCGCCCTGCTTCCTGGCTGCGGCCGGCACCACCGTCGTCGGCTTCGAGGATCTTCCGAACCTGGGCGATGCCGACTTCAACGACCTGGTGTTCTCGTTCACCAACACGTCGACCATTCCTGAGCCGGGCACCATGGGTCTTCTCGCCCTCGGCCTGGTTGGTCTCTCCGGCGCGGGCCTGGCCCGTCGCCGCCGGAAGTAATCCGGTCTGATTCGCCCTGCCGGTTCCGGCAGGTAAGAGCGGGGGGTGAGTTTCTCACCTCCCGTTTTTGTTTCCCCCGAGCGATCTTGCAGGATGGCCGTAACCATGAACAACTATCCTCGGACTGCCCTGGCGAAGCTCCCCATGGCCGGCGTGGTCACCTACCTGACCAGCCTGGCCCTGCTGGGACCGGCGTTCTCGCCCCTGATCGGAATCTGGGGAGAGGCCGCCAACGTGGGCAGCGTTATGTGGCGGTTCGGCCTGTACGGCCAGCTCGCCATCGTTCAGTTCTATTTCTTCACGGCCCTGGCACTCGCAGGTCTCGCCGCCGGCGCGCTGGGTCACCGCAAACTGCTTCTGGCGCTCGGGGCCGCGGCAACCCTCCTGACCCTCCTCCTCGTCGCAGGGGGCCCGTTCTTCGCACTCGACTATCTGCAGCTCAAGAAATCCATGAGCTCG
>DASRIN010000141.1:0-3133 GCA_035649975.1 Gemmatimonadales bacterium | reverse complement strand
GCGGCCGAAGGTGGCGATCGTGCTTGGGTCTGGGCTGGGCTATCTCGCCGAGCGGATCGAGGATCCGGTCCGGATACCCTACGGACAGATCCCGGGCTTTCCCGAGCCGACCATCGTGGGACACGGCGGCGAGGTCGTGATCGGCCGCTTTGCCGGAAAGGAACTCCTGGCCCAGAGCGGGCGCTTTCATTTATATGAGGGCCATACCCCCAGTACCGCGGCACTGCCGGTTCGGGTGTTTGGCGCGCTCGGAATCGAGACTCTGCTGCTGACTAATGCCGCAGGCGGAATCCGCCGAACCTTCTCCTCCGGCACCGTCATGCTGATCGCCGACCACATCAACCTGACCTTTCGGAATCCGCTGATCGGACCGGTGCTTCCGGGAGAGGAGCGGTTCCCCGACATGTCCGATCCCTACGACCGGTCGTTACGGGAGCTGGCTCGAGCGGTGGCGACGGAACGGCGGATCGCACTCCAGGAGGGGGTCTACGTACAGCTGCTCGGCCCCAGCTTCGAGACTCCGGCCGAGATCCGGATGCTGGAGCGGTTGGCGGCCGACGCGGTGGGCATGTCGACCGTGGTGGAAGTGATAGCGGCGCGGGCGCGAGGCATCCGCTGTCTCGGATTTTCGGTGGTGACCAACCTGGCCTCGGGGCTCTCGCCTACGAAGCTGAATCACGAAGAAGTCCTGGAGACGGCGAAACGGGTGAGCAATGAGCTCGGCAGTTTAGTAGAGGGGGTTATCCAGCGGCTGTAGGTCCGGGAACCAGGTGGTTCAGCGGCCCGTTCCCGCCACCCACGCCGGGTGCGGCCGCGATGGCCCGGTGCACGAAGTCGAGTCCGTCCTCCACCGCCCGCTCCAGCGAGCGGCCGAGCGCCAGTCCCGCGGCAATGGCCGCGGAGAGAGTGCAGCCGGTGCCGTGCACCGAGGTGGTGGCGATGCGCGGATGGACAAAGTGACGCACCCCCGACGCGGTCACCAGCACATCAGTGATGGTGTCGTCAGAGAGATGGCCACCCTTTATCAACGCGGCTGCGGCTCCGAACCGACGAAGGGTTGCCCCGGCTCGCTCCATGGTCGGGATATCGTGCACCACCCGTCCGGTTAGAATAGCGGCCTCGTCCAGGTTGGGAGTCACCAGGGCGGCGAGCGGCAGCAGATCTTCCCGCACGACTTCCTCCGCCTCGGTCGAAAGGAGCCGGGTGCCCGACGTGGAGACCATTACCGGATCGCACACCAGGGGCGCCCAGCCGTTCTCCCGGATCGCGCGAGCCACCAAACGCACCAGCGAGGCTTCGGCCAGCATGCCGGTTTTGAGCGCTGCCGGCGGGAGATCCTCCGCGATGGCGGTGAGCTGGGCGCTGACCATCGCCTCGGGTACCGCTTCGACTGCGCGCACCCCCCGGGTGTTCTGGGCCGTGAGGACCACGATGACCGAGGTCCCGAACACGCCGAATTGCTGGAAGGTCTTGAGATCGGCCTGGATGCCGGCCCCACCGCCGGAGTCCGATCCGGCGATGGTGAGCGCGATCTTCATCCGGTGATCACTATCATGAGTAGCTCCCTCCAGACACTCATTCGTGACCTGCACCGCCGCCGCGGCCGGGAGCGGCGCGGCCTGGCGCTGGCCGAAGGCGTTCGTCTCGTGGAGGAGGCGCTCGCCGTTGGGATCTCGATACGGGGTGCGGCAGTGTCTCCGGCGTTGGAAAGTACCACTCGGGGGAAGGCGCTCAAAGCAGCGCTGGCGGAGCGCAACATCCGGCTGGAAGAAGTGGGCGACGCGGATCTGGAATCGCTGGCCGACACCGAACATCCACAGGGCGTGGTTGCCGTCATCGAGCCCAGGACCTGGGGGCTGGAGGATATCCGACTGTCGCCGGGCGACACCGTCCTGGTGCTCGATGCGGTGCAGGACCCGGGCAATGTCGGCACTATGCTGCGCACCGCGCTTGGGCTCGGCGCTCGGGGCGTCGTTGCCCTCAAGGGAACGGCTGACCTCACCAACCCCAAGGTGATCCGCGGGGCCATGGGAGCGAGCTTTCGGCTGCCTGTGGTATCGGCCGGCCCCGAGGAGTTCATCGCCTGGTCTCGCCTGCAGCGGTCCCAAATCTGGATCGCCGACATGGTGGGCGACCCGCTGGACCAGGTCCCAGGAAGGAACCCTGCTCGACCACCCGTTGCCCTGGTGCTGGGCAACGAGGGTGCCGGCGTTGGGCCGGTGCTCGAGTCCGCCGCCGCCCGCAGGGTTACGATTCCGCTCGAACCCGGAGTCGAGTCGCTCAATGTCGCGGTGGCCGCAGGGATCCTGTTGTACGGAGTGATGCGTGAGCGGTGAGCTTCCGGCGGGCTTCGAGATCGTGCTGGCCGCGGTGGTCGGCGCCATGATCGGAAGCTTCCTCAACGTCTGCATCCTCCGCTGGGGCGTCGAGCCGAAGCAGTCGGTGGTGCACCCTCGCTCGCGCTGTCCCCGCTGCGGCCGCGTGCTCGCCTGGTATGACAACATCCCGGTCATCTCGTGGATTCTGCTCCGCGCCCGCTGCCGGGGATGCGGCCAGCCCATCTCGGCTCAGTATCCCTTGATTGAGCTGGCCACCGCCGCAATCTGGGCGTTCATGGTCTGGCGTGAGGGTGTGACTCTGGAGGCGTTCCACGGCGCCATTTTCGGAACCATCCTGCTCGGCATCGCCATGACCGATGCCCGAGAGTACCTCATCCCTCACGAGTTCTCGATCGGCGGGACAGCGATTGCCGTCGCACTCTCCGCCTGGCCCGACCCCTCGAACGCGGTGGTCAGCCTGCAAGGAGCCTTAGTCGGCGCAGGCGCAGTCCTCCTGATCGGTGAGCTGTCCGAGCTGGCCGTGGGCCAAGAGGCGATGGGCGGTGGCGACTGCGCACTCATGGGCATGATCGGCGCCTTCTTAGGCTGGGAGGCGATCGTTCCGGTGCTCTTGCTCGGGGCGGTGATCAGCACCGTGATTTTTCTGGCGACGGCGATCTGGCTGCGACGAGAAGGTGAAGCGGGAGAAGCGGAAAGAGCGCTAGGAGTGGAGGAGGCAGGTACTATCGGGCTGACCTCAGCACCAGGCTTTCGGTGGGGAGTGGTTGTGCGACTGATAGCTCTCGGGGCGGCGC
>DASRIN010000140.1:0-3380 GCA_035649975.1 Gemmatimonadales bacterium | reverse complement strand
GTAATGCTGAGAGCGGTGCGCCAACCCGGAGACAGAATGCCCGCAGCTCCGCCACGTCGTTGGTGGTGGACAGCACGTGGGACCAGCCCTTGGCCAGCAGGTTCTCCCGGTCCATGACGATCACTCGCTACGCTCCGTCCGCCAGGAACTCGACGACGTGCTGGATGACATTGCGATCTCGCAGTATGCCGCGATGGCCCAGTCCGGAAGTGGTGTGCAGTTGGGCACCAGGCCAGGCCTGTGCGATCTCTTCCCCGTGCCCATAGGGCACATCGCCGTCCTTCAGATCGTGCACCACCAAGGCTGGAGTCGTCATGCTGCGGGCCAGCGTGGGGACGTGAAGCTCCTCCCAGGTGATTTGCAGCCGGGCTTCCAGGTTCTGCCGCATCATGGCATGGGCCTTCTCCGGTATTCGCAAGTGCTCGGCAAATGCGTTGGAGAAGAGAAAGACATCGGAAGGGGGCGCCAGCAGCACCGCCCGCCGTGCAGGTAAACCGCGATGCATCGCGAGGGACACCGCCGCTCCTCCGAGGGAATGGCCTACCAGCGCGTCCACCGGACCCAGGCTCTGGGTGACGTCCAGCAGCGCCTTCGCGAATTGGGGCAGCGAGGCTTGCCGGCCCATCGAGTCGCCATGCGCCGGAGCATCGAAGACCGCCACCGCAAAGCCTCTTGCAACCAGCGCCGCCGCCAGCGCGCTGAATCGCCCGGCTCGTCCGCCCCAGCCGTGGGTCAGAACCACCAGCGGACCCTCACCCCATCGCCAGACTGACAGCTCCTGCCCCTCGCTCCGCACCGCAGACCGCCGGCCGCTGGCCAGGAAGGCCACCTCGGCGGGCCGGAGTTGCTGCCGGGGCGGGCGGCAGAAGATGGTCTCCGCCCAGCGCGCCGCCACTCCCGGAGCTACCGAGCCGACGGTGCGAAACGCGGTGCGCAGTACCCAGAGGGGTGGTGCGGTCCTCACCCGGCGCTCACGATGCTTGTCATGGAAAGAGTATGACCTGAGACCGCTGCCGGTGCAAAGCCGTGACGACTGTCACCCGCCGGATCGGCCCCGCCATTTAGTATGGATGCCGTTGCTGTTCCTTCTCATGACAGGAGAACCGATGTCCGACCCCAACACGTTCGACCGAGTCTCTCCGGCAGAGGACCCGAACTGGCAAGCTGCCTGGGAAACCGAAGACAACTACTGGTACGAAAACTTCACCAGCAGGCCGTATGCCCTGGGACCCGATTATTACGACCGGTTTCGGCCGGCTTACCGCTACGGCTTCGAGTCGGCGCAGCACCATCTCGGTCGTCAGTGGGAGGACGCGGAGCCCGATCTCCGCAGCGGCTGGGACCGGTATCAGCATCGGGGTGAGTCCCCCAGCGCCTGGGAGGAGATTCGAGATGCGGTGCGGGACGCCTGGGATAGGGTGGTGAGCGGGCGGGGACGGGGACCCCAGTCCAAGCTCCGTGACCCGGGAGTGCGGGAGTAGCCTTATACTCCCTGTATGGCAGATGCTATTCGCGACCTCCTATTCGGCGGGGTCTCGCCGGCGCGCGAGCTGGTCGAGGCGATCGAGCCCCACCGTTCGTTCGACGATGTCGTCCTGCCGGCCACCACGCTGCGGGCGCTCAATCACGCCCTGGCGCTGGTCCACAAGCACGATCTCATCTTCCATCAGTGGGGCCTGGCGGAGCGGCACTCAAGCGGCCTGGGACTGGCCTTCCACTTCGCCGGTCCTCCGGGCACCGGCAAGACAATCTGCGCTGAGGCGCTGGCCTACGCGCTGAACAAGAAGTTGCTGGTGGTGCGCTACGCCGAGCTGGAGTCGCGCTGGGTGGGTCAGACCTCCAAGCACGTGGCTGTGGTGTTCCGTTCTGCCGCCCGGCAAGATGCGGTGCTCTTCTTCGACGAAGCCGATGCCATTGCCGGGCGCCGCTTCACCTCCATGAACGCGGCCTATGAGCGGGAAGCCAACGCCATCGTCAATGTGCTGCTGCACGAGCTGGAGACCTTCCCCGGCGTGGTCATCTTCGCCACCAACCTGGCTGCCAACATCGATCCGGCGTTCGAGCGGAGGATCCGAACTCACATCCTCTTCGATATGCCCAATGTGGAGGAGCGGGAGCGGATCTGGCGGGTGCAGCTGCACGAGAGAAAGACGCCGCTGGCCGATGACGTGGACTTTGCGGCGCTGGCCGAGGCCTACCCCCGCAGCGGTGGCGACATCAAGAACGCGGTACTGAAGGCGGCCCAGATAGCCACCGTGGAGCCGGGACCCGATGCCACCAAGCGGATCCACCAGCGTCACTTCGTTCAGGGCATGCAAGAGGTGATTGCCGCCGAAGCGGTGATGGGACAGTCGCTGTTTGCCGGGACGGGTTCGGATCCCGAAGTTCTACCCGACGCCCAGGAGGAGCTTCGCGGTGAGCTGGCGCTGCTGGCGGAGCGGCTCGATGGGCTGGACCGAACGCTCCGAAAACTCGCCGCCAGCGAATCCGCCGCTCGGGAGGCTCTCCAGCAGCAGCAAGCTCAGCTGCTGGGCTCGCTTTCCTCCGATCGGCAGCGCAGGGAGCGGATCATGTTCTGGCTGATCGGGGGGGCCGCGCTGGCCGCCCTCGCGGCACTGGCTTCCTCGCTGCTCGGGTAAAGGCGGGTGAACCGACAGGCCTGGTCGCCCTTGCAGCTCCACGACTAGACCGGGAGCGGCTCTCCCGCGCGCCAGTGGGCCGCATGCAGCTGGTCGATCAGCTGGTACACTCCCCGCCGATCCTCATGCACCGCCAGCACTAGCAGGTCCCCCGGACGGGCCCACGCCAGGGCAGCCCGGGCAGCCGAGAGCTCCGACCCCGCCGCGGAGAGGGCGTCTTGCGGCAACCCCAGCCGGGAAAACTCGTCCGCCAATAGCGTGGGCACCTCCCCCGGAGCCCGCCCCCTGAGATACCCCGGCATGTCCTTCACCACGACATGGTCTGGGTGCAGCTGCCAGGCTGCCCGGGCCAGCGCCCGGATCGCGTCGTCGTTGCGATCACCCGCCTGCCCGACCAGCATCAGCCGGCGGCCGGCGGGCAGGGTACGGGCCACCTCGACCAGAGCCGACATGCCGTGAGGGTTGTGGGCGAAATCGAGAAGGATGCGGGCTCCGCCTACCTCCAGCAGATTGGCCCGGCCCGGATTGTCATCCAGATCTCGGCCAAACCCGCGCAACGCGGACGAGAGGTGTTTGGGTTCAACCCCGAGCGCAGTTGCGGCAGCGGCGGCGGCGGCCGCGTTCGCGATGTTGTAGACCGCGGCGCCGCGATAGGTAATCGGGATCTCGTCTACCGCCACCAGCGGGATGCGCCGCTCACCCTGGGCCAGCACGATGGTCCCCCCGTCGGCAAAGACCGCA
>DASRIN010000139.1:0-8075 GCA_035649975.1 Gemmatimonadales bacterium | reverse complement strand
ATGCGGCTACCCCTCCGGAGATTGCCCTTGGCCAGGTGAACCAGCGATGAGCCCGGCCCTGGGAGTGAATGACCGCGGTCGTGAGGATGATCGGCAATCCAATCGTAAGCAGCACGAGCGCCGCCGGAAAAACCCAACCGGGGAGGCCAAGCTGGATCATGAGCCACCAGGCAGCCACGAGCACCACCGCGGAGCTGGCCGCGAACACGCCCAGGACCCGCATCGGGTGCTGGCCAACCGACCGTTTGATCGATCGGGCAGGCTCCGCCGGGACGGCGGCCGTGGGCGAAGTTCCTCCGCTGGGTGTCGCCATCGCCTCCAGTTGGTGCAGGAGTTGGTCGGTGGTCTGCCAGCGGTCGGCGGGATGTTTCTCGAGGCAGCGCATCACCAGTGCGACAAGAGCCGGAGGCACGGTTGGCCGGGTTTTGTTCAGCGGCTCCGGGCTCTGAGTGACCTGAGCTGCCAGCACAGCCTGGGGCGAGCTGCCGGTGAAGGGGGGGCTCCCGCTGAGCATCTCGTACGCCAGCGCGCCGACAGCGTAGATGTCGACCCGGTGATCCAGGTGGGGATCCGCCATTGCCTGTTCCGGCGCCATGTAGGCCGGGGTGCCCAGCGCCAGACCGGTCGAGGTGAAGGAGGACGCGCCGCTCGCCTCACTCAGAGCCTTGGCCACGCCGAAATCGGTGACGAGCCCATGGTTTCGAGAGACGAGCACATTATCCGGCTTGATGTCGCGGTGAATAATTCCTCGCTCATGGGCGCAGGCGAGGGCATCCACCACGTCGCGGAGGATTCGGACCGTCTCGCCGATCGGGAGTTCGCCTTCCCGAGCGATCTTGGTGCGCAGCGACTCGCCCTCGATCAGCGGCATGGTATAGTAGAGGAGTCCGTCCGCTGCACCCGCTGCGAGGAGGGGGACGATATGGGGATGCTGCAGCGACGCGGCGAGCTGAATCTCCCGTCGAAAGCGATCGATGCTGAGGCCTGCCCCCAGCTCCGGCGGCAACACCTTGATGACCACCCGACGCCCGAGCCCAGTTTCAATCGCGGCGAAAACCCGGCTCATTCCGCCGCCACCCAACTCGCGCTCGATAGTGTAGGCGCTGCCCACCGCGGCCTGCAGCCGGTCAGCGAGCTCCGTCACGTCCTTGCTCCTTCCTGCCCCTTCAAGATCCTATAATATGGTGCTGCTCCCGGCCGATAGCGGGTCCCGATAGCAGGGGCTGGTGAGATGACTACTACTTTCGACCTCATAGTGGTTGGCGCGGGACCGGGAGGCTCCAACGCGGCAGCGGTTGCCTTGCGGCAGGGGCTGTCGGTTGGCCAGCTGGAGCGCCACCGGTTTCCCCGGGTGAAGCCCTGCGGTGGCGGGGTCACCATGAAATCGTGGAATGCACTGCGGTTGGACCCGCTGGCTGTGGTGCGAGGCGAGTTTGCCGAGGTCGAGGTCAATGTGTGGCGGCGGAGCCGGAATCGTTTCAGTCACCCGCCGGCACCGCTCCTCCGGACGGTCGTCCGGTCCCAGTTCGACCAGTACCTGGTATCGCAGAACCTGAAGACCCGGGGTTTTCAGTTCTTCGACAACGAACGGGTCGTGGATATCGAGTACGATGGCAGGTTTCGGGTCCACACCGCCAAGCAGACCCTGGTCGGCCGGCAGCTGGTGGGCGCGGACGGCGCCTACAGCATCGTCAACCGGATTTTCTCCATCGGACGTCCGAGAGGCTATGCGGTAGCGGTCGAGGTGACGCTCCATCGCGACCAGGCAACGCTGCCGGTCGAGATCCCGCCGAGCTTCGACATCGGGGCCATTGATCGCGGCTATGGCTGGGTGTTCCCCAAAGACGATCACTGGAACGTCGGCCTGTATACCCTGGGCAGGAGCAAGACCCTGCGACCGCAGCTCGCGGCCTACATAGCGGCCAAGGGCTTCCGGGTAAAGACCGATCCCCTGGCCACGTTCGAGGCCCATCGCTTTCCCTACGGAGGCTACCGAATCTCGGTACCCAAGGCTCCGGTGTATCTGGTGGGAGACGCCGGCGGCTTCGGCGATGCGCTCACCGGAGAGGGCATCTACCATGGGCTGGAGAGCGGTCGTATTGCCGGCGAAACGGCTTACGACCATCTAGCAGGCAAGCTCGGATACCAGGCCTACTACCGGCGGCTGAGACGGTCGGTCCTGGCCGACACCTTTATCACCTACCAGGCAGCCAGGGCATTCTACCGGAACCTCGATCGAGCTGCCGCACTGGTCGAGAGTCCCCTGGTATGGCGTCCTATGATTCGAGGGTACGCGACCGGTGTCACGCTGGCGGAAGTACTCCTCCCTTCCTACTCATGCCGGAGTGCCTCCACCGGATCCAGTCGCGCGGCGCGATTGGCCGGATAGAGCCCGAAGATCAATCCGATCGCCACGCTCACAGCGCAGGCCAGGCCGGCGCTCCACAGCGGCACGGCCGCGTCGATGCCCATGACGTACTTCAGCGCCTCCCCCGCAAGTAGTCCCACGAATATGCCCAGCATCCCTCCCAGGAGGGTGAGCGTGGCAGCTTCGACCAGAAATTGGAAAAGGATTTCGGCCCGAGTCGCGCCGATCGCCTTGCGCAGACCGATCTCTCGGGTGCGGTCGGTGACCGATACCATCATGATTGCCATGACCCCGATCCCTCCTACCATGAGGGCCACACTGGACAATGCCACCATAGCCAGGAAGAAGTACCCGGTGAACGTACCGATGAGGTCCAGGATCTGATCCTGGGTGACCAGGTCAAAGGTGTTGGGCCTTCCGGGAGGGAGGTTCCGTACTCGGCGAAGAGCCGAGGTAACAGCATCCTTTGCGGCCGGGATGGATACGCCGGGGCGGGCCTTCACCGCAATGAACAGGTCGTAGCTTTCGTTGTAATGGAAGCTTTGACGGGCGGTCTGGTAGGGCACTGCGCCTGCGTTCTCTTGGCCGGGTGGCTCGAAGATGTTCGCCGGTTTCTGGTAGATCCCGATCACCCGCAGCGCATGCCCGTTGGCTCGGATGATCTGCCCCAGGGGATCGAGTTGGCCAAAGAGCCGGTCGGCTGCCTGCTCCTCCAATACGATGACATTCCCCCCGGTGAGTTCAGCCCGAGAAAAGAGCCGCCCTCGAAGGAGCGTACCACCCAGTATCTCCATGAACCGCTCATCACCGCCATACATGATCATGGTCTGGGTTCGTACTCCGGCGCGTTCCAGCCGGGCAAAAATTTGCAGCCAGAGCTGGGCGTAGGAGAGCTGGGGGAGCTCTCGCAGGGCCCGGGCATCCCCGGCGCTCAGGATGGGTCGGATGCGGAGATGATAGGGTAGGCGATCAGGATCCAGCGGCGTCTGGGTGAAGTAGCGTAGAACATAGAATACCTGCGGACCGGCTACCTCGATCGCGTTCAGCAGCTGCCCGCGAATACCTTGAACCAGCGAGGCCACCGTCATCACGGTGGCCACTCCAATCACCACTCCCAGGATGGTGAGTGCCGAGCGGAGCTTGTTGGCTCGCATGGCCCCCAGCGCAATGCCGGCGCCCTCCAGCAGGTTCGGCAGCCGTAGTCGGCGCACGCTACTCTGCCCGCAGGGCGTTGATGGGATCCAGCCGGGCCGCGCGGGCGGCCGGATACACCCCGAACAGCACACCGGCGCTGGCTCCGAGCAGCAGCGCGATCACTACCGACCACAGCGTCACCTGCGCGGGAAGGGGGCTGATATTGGCCACCAGGATCGCCGTTCCCCAGCCCAGCATCACCCCGCAGCTTCCGCCCAGCGAGGCTAACACGACGGACTCGACCAGAAATTGGCGGCGAATATCCCGACGAGTCGCGCCCACTGCCTTCCGGATCCCGATTTCGTGGACCCGCTCGTTGACGGCCATGAGCATGATATTCATGATCACGATGCCACCCACCACGATGCCGATGCCGACCACCGCCGGGATGGCGGTGAAGAGCACCTGGGTGAGACGGCGCCAGAACGCGACCAGCGCCGTCGCCTTGTCCACCGTGAAGTCGTTGGGCTCTCCCGGGCGGAGCCGGTGGGCTATGCGCATGGCTTCCTCCGCCCGGCTCATGGCCTCATCGATCGCCGTCGCCTCCCGCATCTTGACCGAGATGACTGTGGTTTTGCGTCGCCCGTACATCGACTCGAAGGTGGTAAATGGCAGGAGTACGAAGGTATCGAATGACTGGCCCAACACTCGCCCCTTCTTGGCGATCACTCCTTTCACCAGCAGTTCGCGTCCCGCCACTCGCACCTTGCGGCCAACCGCCGAGGCCGGGTCATCGAATAGCCGGTCCGCCACGTCGAAGCCCAGCACCACGACATTCCTCCGGCCGCTGACATCGGGGTCCGCCAGGGGAGACCCCCATTGAAACCGGTAATCCTGCACCAGCTGATAAGGCGGAGTGACCCCGAACACCACCACGTTCTCGACTCGACGGCTCCGGTAGCTCACCTCGCTCACCGGGGTGGGCCAGCCGGATTGGAGTGACACCGCCCGGGCATCGGGGATGGCCCGACGGACCACGTCTGCATCCTTCACCGTGATCAGCGGTCGCTTGTTGATTGCTCGGACCTCGTCGTCATCCATCAGGCCTACACTGATCGGGGTGCGCCGGACCTGAAACGCGTTGGTTCCGATCAGCGCACCGGTGATGTTCTCGCGGACGTACCCGTTCATCCCTTGGATGAGAGCCACGACCACGACCAGGAAAGCCACGCTGACGATGATACCAAGGAGAGTGAAGAACGAGCGCAGCTTGCTACTCCAGATGGACTGGAGAGCCAGCCGGAGTGCTTCTTGGAGGGGCATACCTGGAAATGTAAGCGGTGAGTGGTGCGGCACCCCGGGAGGCTAGAGCGAAACCGTCGCCGAGCACCTAGCTCGTCGGTCAGTCGGAAAGTCCGATGGGAACTGCACTAGACTAGCACTCGGCTTCGGAACCAACCAGTGGCAACAGGTCTGCGCCAAGAGCGACGGTTGATCCTCATTTGACGTTCGCTGGCCCGCTTCCCTGGTATGCTTGAAGCGGAGCCTTACGCCAACTGGTAATTGTCCGAACGGCTCCAGATGCTCACTTCGAGGCCGAGCTGCCCCACCTGCCCCGCTCGCTCATCACGGCACTCTGGAAAGCCAGTTGGTTACTCCCAGGCTATCTTTTTGTACGGAATGCTGATATCGCCCATCGGGGCAATCCGCTCCTCGAGCTCTTCGATCGACAGCTCCAGTGTCTCGGCGTCCTTGCCGATGACTTTGCGGATCTGCGCCTTCTGATCGGCGGTGAGCTCGATCCGGACCTGGCCCTTTGATGTGGACATGGCTTCACTCCTGATCTGGGTTAGGCGTTGCGTGTGGAAGAGTCCCTATAGTGCTGCCCTTGCGAGTAGGTCAAAAAGAGCGGTATGAGACTGGGGCCCCACTGCCCGACCTTCAATGCTCAGGCCGGGCCCAAATCGGTCACGGTCAACGTGGCTGACCATTTCTTGGTCTTACATTTAAAGTCACCAGTGGTGTTGCTGCTGAAGGTGCATTGCGTGATAGAGAATAGGGGTTGGTCTCGCACCGAAACGAGGGCAGCGAAGTTACCGATGCCACCGAAAACAGTGGAGGCACCGCAGTGAAAGGGGCCGATTACCTCACCGAACACTACGATCATCATGTCTGAAAAGGAGGCCGCCTGACTACAGCTTAGGTCGAGGCTGTACAGGTGCGTGGGATCAATCGGGCTCGTCTGACTGAAGCTCGGGGTCGTAGGTGCCGTCGTCGCGGCTGGATCGCTACTACAGCCGGCCAACAGGGCCGCGGCGATTACACCCAAGGGAGCGTAGTTAGAAAAGCGCACAGGACCTCCGGAGAGCCTGAAGTGTGGAAGGGAAAGCGACTTGAGCAGCTGTTTGCGCGGAGCAGTCTAGGCAGGACTCGTCACCCGAGCGTCACCTGCCGGTCATCAGCAAGTGACGAATGGTCGGCAGCTCGGTATCAACCTTGTTGGCTGCGGGGTTTTGATGCGGACCTGGTTTCCTCCTGATCTGGGTGGGATTGCCGTTGAGCATTCCAGAGCGCTTGGGCCGAACGGCGGTCTCGATAGAAGTGGTATGGACCGGGTACCCTCCGCCTGGCCTTAATGGTCAGAGCGGGTGTAAATCGGTCCACGGTCAATGTCGCTGACCACTTCTGGCTCCTACACTGAAGTCACCTGTGATGGGCCCGGCAAACCTCAGAAGCAGGAGGTCCCCAACAGCGCTCGGGGCTGAGCAGTCCCCGTCTTGTCACCTCACTACATCAACATGTCTGCTTCTCCATGCGACGGGTACGCTCGAAACCAATCGGTCTAGTCTAAAGCGGGTAGTTCGCAGGGAGCCGGACTAACATCCTCGCGCAAGTCGTCCGGGTTAATCCCCGGCGGACCGAACAGCACTGTCACATCCTGGGCCTGCGTGTCGGCGCTCTCGTTCCGACCGATGTGCGGGTGCTCGCCGAAGTCCAGGTAGGACTCGCCCGCTTCCACCGTGATCGGCGTGCAGTCCGGCGCTTCGTAGAACGTCACTGTGCCAGAGACGACCTGGATGAAGACGGGGCCGGGATGCGTGTGCCAGCCCGTCTGGGACCCCGGAGCATAAGTGAACCTTCGAACGGCGATGTCCAAGGCGGGCTTGGCCTTGAGTTCGACGTGCCAGTCGTACTCCTTGTTGATACGCTTGACCTTGCGGATGTCAAACGTGGCTTGGGCAAGCCGCTCGCCCGTCACGCCCGCGCCAGCGGTGAACTCCGGGGTGAGCGGAACCGAGACGGCCGGCGCGGCTGGCTCGTCCGAACACGCGATCGCCGGTAGGAGCAGCAGCAAAGCAGATAGCCGAGACATGAGAGGATATCCATCGGTTGAGGACGGAGGACGCGTAGACCTAGAACATTCTTCGCGACGAAACTTCGCGCCGCAGGTCACCTCGACGTCACGCAACCGTCACCTCCCCATGATCGCCCACCCCGGAGGATCAGGAGCTGAGCTTACCTCACCTTACCTGTCCTGTTCTGAACGATAGCGGCCAGACTAGGGTCACAATGCCGCCGCCTACTTGCCTCCCTTGGCCTGCCGCTCGTAGCTGCCGATGTCGCAGACCGAACCTTGCGGGCGCACGACTCCCCGCTGGTCGGTGCTCGGTCAGTCAGCGGTGGACACCGCGTCAAGCGCGGGGCTGCCGGGCCGGAGCGCATGAGTCTTGGTGGGGCCGCCATTGCTCGCCAGCGCGCCCAACTTGGGGTCGAGAGGCGAGGTGTTGGCCTCAGGGTCGCAGGCCACCATCCCGAGTGTGAGCGCACAGGATAGGAGTGCGACACCGACCGGCCGGCAGCGTAATTGATGGGTGAGCATGGTACCTCTTTCTGTACAGGCTACTGGATTGCTTAGCTGATCAGTGAGAAAGAAGGGCTCTGCCACAGGGGCGGCCCTCACGTCAAATGCCGGTATATCCCCAGCGCCAACGACGCGCTCTGGCGCGGTGGGCTCGTGCCCGCATTACCGAGTCACTTCAACCATATCGGTAGCGCGGATGTGATTGCCGTCCTTCAGTCGGCCGAGCAGGACCAGCGTTTGAATCCCCAGCACGAGATCGCCGTTCGCCGCCATCCTCTGTCCATCAAAGTCGGCGACCAGGTCGAGGTGTCCGTCGCGGTTTACATCCGTCAGGGTCGCCGCGGGGACGAGCTTACGGTTCTGGTCGATCGAGGTATCCTGGCCATCGTCGTTTCCCAGAGTCAGGCTCCCGAGATCCACCTTCGCCGCCTGAAACCAGGGCGAGCCGAGGATCGCGGCCGATACTCTCCGACCCAACCGGAGCCGGTTCGATGCGTCGCCAGGAACGAGATCGAGCGTCGCCTGGATAGCGATCGTCCACACCACACCCTGGGGCACGCCGCCGCCGCCGCCGCCGGGCTGGTCACCTATGGTTCCCGCAGCCTGTCCCGTGTTGTTGATCGCTGTCGCCTCCCCAACCTGCTCGGGTGACAGTCCACCCAGGTCAAAGCGTCGGAATCCGCTGCCTTCCCGAATCCAGAGTGCGGGAAC
>DASRIN010000138.1:0-6485 GCA_035649975.1 Gemmatimonadales bacterium | reverse complement strand
TACATCTTGTGGCAGCGCTTCCTCCGCTACGATCCCGAGGATCCCCGCTGGCCCAACCGGGACCGCTTCGTGCTCTCCAACGGCCACGCCTCCATGCTGCTGTACAGCCTGCTCCATCTCACCGGAGTGAAAGCAGTCAGTGAGTCATACGAGGAAGTGGGGCAGGGCCGGCTGGCGGTGACCCTGGACGACATCCGGAACTTCCGGCAGGCAGGCAGCCGCTGTCCCGGCCATCCCGAGTACGGCTGGACCTCGGGCGTGGAGGCGACCACCGGTCCCCTGGGGCAGGGAGTGGCGATGAGCGTCGGCATGGCCGCGGCCGGCCGCTGGCTTGGCGCCACCTACAATCGTCCCCGCTTCACGCTGTTCGACTACAACGTGTACGCCTTCTGTGGCGACGGCGACATGATGGAGGGCGTCGGCTCCGAGGCCGCTTCGCTGGCCGGACATCTCCGGCTCTCCAACCTGTGCTGGATCTACGACAACAACCGGATCAGTATCGAGGGGCCGACCGACATCACCTTCACCGAGGACGTAGCCGAAAGGTTCCTGGCCTACGACTGGAACGTGGTCCGGGTGGGTGACGCCAACGACCTCGACTTGCTGACTCACGCGTACGAGACCTTCCTGGCGACGCGGGAGCGGCCGACTCTGATTATCGTCGACAGCCACATCGGCTACGGGGCGCCCCACCGGCAGGACACCAAGGAAGCGCACGGCGAGCCGCTCGGTGCCGACGAGGCTCGCCTGGCCAAGCAATTTTACGGGTGGGATCCCGACGCCCAGTTCCTGGTTCCCGTCGGAGTGCGCGAGCACTTCCAGGCGCAGCTCGGCCGCCGGGGAGCGGAAGAGCGGGCCGGGTGGAAAAATCTGGTCGTCGCGTACCAGCAGAAGTTTCCCGATCTGGGTGTAGAGGTGGGATGCCTGCCGGAGCACACCATGCCACCCGGCTGGGACCAGGACCTGCCGGTCTTTCCCGCCGATCCCAAGGGCATCGCGGGCCGCGACGCATCAGCCAAGGCGCAGAACGCGATCGCACGCCGAGTCCCCTGGCTGCTGGGCGGTTCGGCCGACCTGTGGCCCTCGACCAAGACGCTGCTGACCTTTGAGGAGGCGGGCGAGTTCCAGCCGCCGGGGAAGGGCGGAGACTACCACGGACGCAACTTCCACTTCGGCGTCCGCGAGCACGTGATGTGCGCCTTCACCAACGGCATGGCCTTGTCGGGCCTGCGGCCCTACGGATCGAGCTTCCTGGTGTTCACCGACTATTGCCGCGGCGCCCTCCGGCTCAGCGCGCTGATGGAGGTGCCGGCGATCTACATCTGGACTCACGACTCGATCAACCTGGGCGAGGACGGCCCCACCCACCAGCCGATCGAACACCTGGCTTCGCTCCGCGCGATGCCGGGGATGATCGTGCTCCGTCCGGCGGACGCGAACGAGGTGGTCGAGGCCTGGCGGATGATCATGGGGATCAAGGACCGGCCGGTCTGTCTGGTGCTCTCTCGGCAGGCGCTTCCAGTCTTCGATCGCACCGAGACTGCGCCGGCGAGTGGTGTCGCCCGAGGCGGCTACGTACTGGCGGACGCCCCGTCGGGGAAGCCCGACGTGCTGCTGCTCGCCACCGGAAGCGAGGTGGCGCTTTGTCTCGCCGCCCGCGAGCGACTCCAAGCTGAAGGAATTTTCTCCCGGGTCGTGAGCTTGCCGTCCTGGGAGATTTTCGAGGAACAACCGCAGGAATACCGCGACAGCGTATTGCCGCCCGAGGTCGAGGCCCGAGTCTCGGTCGAAGCCGCCTCGACCTTCGGTTGGGAGAAGTTCACCGGAAGCAGGGGAACGATTCTGGGGATGCGCAGCTTCGGGCTCTCGGCGCCGATGAAGGTCGTGGCCGAGCACTTCGGCTTCGAGCCCGAGCACATCGTCAAAGCGGCGAGAGAGCAGGTGACCGCAAGGCGGTCATCCTGAGCGAAGCGAAGGATTTCTCACAGTACAAGCAGCGGGCGGCCGAGCGGGCGGTCGAGCTGGTCCAATCCGGCATGACGATTGGGCTTGGCACCGGGGAGACCGCTACCTACGCCATCCGGCGTATCGGCGCGCTGCTCCGCGCCGGCACGCTGGAGGACATAGAGGGAGTGGCAACCTCGCTCGCCATCGCCGCCGAAGCCGTGCGGCTGGGGATTCCGCTGCTCGAAGAGTCACGCGTGACTCCGACCGACATCACCATCGACGGTGCCGACGAGATCGATCCGGCCCTGAACCTCATCAAGGGTCGAGGCGGTGCCCTCCTTCGGGAGAAGATCGTCGCCCAGACCAGCCGCCGGGTCGTGATCGTGGCCGACCACAGTAAGCTCTCGCCGGTGCTGGGGACTCTCAGCCCGCTGCCGGTCGAAGTGGTGCCCTTCGGATCGCGCTACCAGGCAGAGTATCTCAAGCTTCTCATGCCCCAGGCCCGGATCTCCTTTCGCATGGCGCCGGGTGCCTCTCCGATCCGAACCGATCAGGGAAACTTCATCCTCGACTGTACCACCGGGCCGATCGAGCGGCCCGAGGAGCTGGCGGCCGAGATCCAGGCCCGGGCCGGCGTGGTCGCCCATGGGCTCTTCTTGGGCCTTGCCACCGACGTGATCGTGGCCGGGCCGTCGGGAGTCGAGCATCGCACTCGCCCATGATTCAGAGCTATCCCACCCCGGAAGCGCTGGCCGACGCGGTCGCCAGCCACATCGTCGCCTGCGCTGCCGACGCCATTTCGTCCAGCGGACGCTTCACGCTGGCTCTTGCCGGCGGATCGACTCCTCGAGCTGCCTACTCGCGACTCGCGTCTGGTGACTCGCGACTCCAGCTCGACTGGCAAAGAACCCACGTCGTCTGGGGCGACGAGCGCTGCGTCCCGCCGGACGATTCCGAGAGCAACTATCGCATGGCGAAGGAGACCCTGCTGGACTGGGTGCCGATTCCGGGAGATCAGATTCACCGGATCAGGGGCGAGTACGACCCCGAGCAGGCCGCCGCCGACTACGAGCGCGAGCTGCGCTCATTGGGATCTCTCGACCTTGTGCTGCTCGGTTTAGGCGAGGACGGCCACACCGCATCGCTGTTTCCCGGCCAAGCCGCTGTCCACGAGACCGAACGCTGGGTCCTGGCAGTTCCCACCCCTGCGGGCGACATGTGGCGGGTCACGCTCACCCCGGCGGTGCTGAACCTGGCAAGGAACGTCACCTTCATCGTGTCCGGTGCGGCCAAATCCCTCCGCCTCGCCCAGATTCTCGAGAAACCTGTCGACGCTGATCGACTTCCGGCCCAGGCCATCCATCCCATTCAGGGACGGCTCACCTGGATGGTGGATCGGGCGGCCGCCGCTCGGCTGGGACCGGCCGGCGCCAGGGCCTGACCACCAAAGTCAAAACCGATATCCGGCCCCCACCTGAACCACGCGGCCGCTGCCGGGAGTGAAATGCAGCTCGGTCACCGGCTCGGCTTCGTACCGTAACCGCGACGTGGTGGCGAACTGGGCCTCGTTCCATTCGACGTCGAACAGATTGTCCACCGAAACCACCAGATCCAAGGCGCCGAGCTGCCAGGTCGAAAACAGCTCGGCGACCGTGTACCCCCGAGCCTGCACCGTGTTGATCTCATCTGCAGCCCGAGTGCCGACGTGCCGCAGCCGGAGGCCGGCGCTCAACGGGCCCGCGTCGCGCACCGTGAGTCCAGCGACCGCGGTGAACGTCGGCGCCAGCGGAATGCGGTTGGCACCCGAAGGCTGGTCGCGAAACCTCCCGTGCGACAGCGTGACATCCGCATCGGCCCAGAGCCAGGGAAGCACCCGGACTCTGCCCTCGAGATCGATGCCAAGCCGCCGGGTCGGCCCACTCGCCTCGGTGGTGCCCTCGTCACCCAGGTAAACCAGCTCACTCTCGAGATCCACTCCCCAGAGCGCCGCCGCCATGCTGCCGGCGGTCCAGCTGTGGCGAGCGCCCAGTTCGGCGCCGGTTGCCCGAGCGAGCGTGCCGGCCTCGGGCCGGGCTCGAATCGCGGCCCGCGCGTCGTTTGAGTGGAACCCCGCCCCGGCGTTGGCGAACAGTGTGGTCGAGGTCGAGATCTCGAATGCGAGGTTCACCTTGGGACTCAGAATGGCATCGGTGCGAGCACCGGACACCGGCGGCGGAGTTGCCGCTGTGCCCGCCGCATGATCGGTGAGGCCGAAGCGGAAGAGATCGGCCCTCAGGCCGAGCTGCAGGCGAAGCCGATGGGTGGGAAAGAGATCCTGGCGGGCCCAGAAGAACCCGTGTTGCTGACTCACCACCGCGTTCACTCGCTGCTCCAGCAGGCGTCGCTGGACTGCGTGAGCTAGGGTAACCGTGGTGAAATCCGCCCGCCCTCCCAGACCGACGCTCAAACGGCCGGTGATTCCCGCGAGCCGGGTGGGGCCGGTGTAATCGGCGTCCAGTCCCAGCATCACCCGGTCGTCGGTCTGATTGATCCCGTCGCCGTTCACGGAATCAGACAGAAAGAAGGTGAAGTTGGAGAAGAGGTCGAAGTCGTACTTGGTGCCGTAGGCCTGCACCCTCCAGCTGTGCTCGCCGGCTGAAGACCTGAGCCCGAGGCTGAGATCGTAGCGGCTGGTACTCCCGCCCTCGGTCGGATCGATCGAGCCGAAACGACTGATCAGGCCGCTCTGCACCGCGCGCTCGGGCACCTGCCCCGAGGCGTTCCAGCTGGACCTGAAACCGGAGGCGCTGGCGGTCCATTCCGTGCTGGCCCCCACCGGACCGGTCAGCTTGGTGAAGAGATTGAGCCGCTCGTAATTCTGCGGTGAGATCACCGGACCATCGGTGAAATGGCCTGACGCGGCCAGGTAGCCTCCGGTCCGTGAGTTCTTACCGAACGGCACCAGGGCTACCCCGTGCACCGTGTGGAACGATCCTCCCCTCACCGTGACGCTCGGCGCCGACAGTCGGTCCCTGGTAAGAAAGCTCACCGCTCCCGCGGTGGCGAAGTCCCCGTCCTGAGCGTCGTAGGGTCCCTTCCTCACCTCCAGCAGGTCCACCACTTCGGGTATGAGGAAGTGGAGATCAGCGTAACCTTGCCCGTGTCCGTGGGAGACCAGGTTCACCGGCACCCCATCGACCGTGATGGCTACGTCCGTCCCGTGGTCGGCGTCGAAGCCGCGGAGGAAGATCTGCTCCGCTTTTCCTCCACCGGCATGCTGCGCGATGACCAGTCCGGGCGCGAGACGGAGCAGCTCCTGCGCGGTTTCTCTCGGGCGAAGCCGAAGATCGAGCTCGCGCACCGTACGTGACGACGCAGCGGCATAGTCCGGTTGGGCGGAGACGACGATTGGGTCGAGCGCGAGGGCCACCTCCCTCAATCCAATATCGAGGCTTCGCTGTTGGGAGTTGACCGCCAGCGTCTCGGGGGCAAAGCCGATGCGCAGCGCCAACAGTCGAATCGGTCCGGCCGGGACGGTGAGACTGAACCTGCCGGTGGGACTGGATACCGCCCGGGCCCCATGGCGCTGGGGAATCAACCTGATCAGCACATCCGCGATCGGCGTGCTGTCCGATGCGTTCCGTACCACTCCCCGGATCATACGCTCATCCTGGGCGGCAAGCCGCACCGGGAGTGAGCAGAAGACAGCGGCGATGAGGACTGCGGTATCCGCTCTCATGCTCTCTCTACGCCCGAGGGTGGATCATCGGATGCATCCTGCCATGGATCCGATCAACCATGGATCCGATCCGAACCGGCCGGCGTAGACCAGGTCATGAGAACAGTGCTGCGCCCCTCATCACCAGTCATTCGAAGGAGAACCATGACTATGCTGGCCAGACCAAGGTTCGACCGCCGGGTGCTCGCCGGTGCACTCATAGTGCTCGCCGGCGCCGGCACCGCCGCACGCATCGCGATCGGCTCCGATCACCAGGACACACCGTTCGTTGAGCTGAATCCCAAGACCGATATGACCGATGTGTACGCCTTTCCCGGATCGAGCGCCGGCCGGATCGCGCTGGTGATGAACACCCGCGCCTTCCTTACTCCGGCCCAGGCCCAGGATCCGGCCCAGGGGTCGTTCGATGATGACCTGTTCTACCAGTTCAAGGTGGACAACAATGGCGACGCCAAAGAGGACCGGGTCCTCCAGGTGAGCTTCACTGGAGAAGGCGCCAGCCAGCGAGTCGAGGTACGCGGGCCGATCGCGCCTCCTATTCAGGGCGCCATGCAGAACGTGATCGCGGACGCCACCCCGGCGGTCAGTGGAGGCCTCAACACCAATCTGGGAGATCCCAACGGCATCCAGGTCTTTGCCGGTCCTCGGGACGATCCCTTCTTCCTCGATCTCGAGGCGTTCTTCTGCATTCTGCCGGACCGCCGGCCGGTGGGCGGCCAGCTCGCCGGCTCCTGCGCGCTGCAGCCCAACCCGACCGCCCCGTTCTACTTCCGGAATCCGGCGGTGAACTACATCGCCGGGTACAACGTCAACGCCATCG